>JBAUKK010000191.1:0-3271 GCA_049577645.1 Candidatus Deferrimicrobiaceae bacterium | reverse complement strand
CCGAAATGGGTAAGCTGCTCGGCCTCCTCCTTTTGAAGCCGGGAGAGGAAAAGACGGGAGACGTAGACCGATTTCTTCCAGTCGTAGCGCTTCGCGAGGAGTTCCTTCTCCAGCTCCTCTTTTTCCCTTTTCTCCTTCTCTTCTTTCTCCTTTTCCGCCCTCTCCTTCAACCGCTGCATCATCGTATTGTCGAGCCCCAGCTCCCTCCCGGATTCCTCGGTCTCCAGCTGCTCCCGCCACTTCGCGGGAAGCATCGTCTTCAGTTCCGGGTTCGACTCGATGAGCTGGCGGACCTCCGGGGTCAACTCCCCCTTGCGCACCGCCTCCTGGATCGTCATCGCCTGTGCGGGGGTAAGGGACGGGATGAGCGCCGGGGAAAAGGGCGACGACGCGGGAGCTTCGGCAGCGAGTGCCGAAAGGGGGACAAGAAAGACAAGCCCCGTCGCGATCAGGAGAAGGAAACAGAGGAACGATTTTTTCATCCGGTCAACTCCTGGAAAACGTCATCGGTACTGGTATGAAAGCGCTGCCTGGAACACGGCATCCGTTGCGTCCTTGCCGGCCACTCCGTTTTCATTGGAAATACTCTCATACGTAAGCCTTCCTTCGGCCCGAAAATTTTTCGTCAGCCAGGCGACGATGGCGCCGCCCACACGCCATGTTTCCTCCCTCTCCGGCCCGGGGAAGGACCTCTGCGTGATGTCGACGTTCAGTTCCAGATAGGACGAAGGGAGAAGAAAATAGTGGGCCTCGATGAAAAGATCCCGCGCGTCGGTCCCCATGTGGTGGCCCAGGATCTGGCCGCGGTAGCGGTGGGGATATTCCGGATGCAGATACCACACCGGGCGTCTGCTCGTGATTATGTCGCCGTATTCGATCCGGAAGTCCGCCTTCCTCACGTTTCCGATCGACGGGAGGAAAATCCCGGCCATCGCCGCCCAACGGCTGGGGAACCCCGATCCGGACTGGTCTTCGCCGCCGGCCTCCCCATACAGGACCACGGGCTGACGGCGGAACGGCAAACGTATCTTCCCGTCGATCGAGGCCAGGGAGTTCCCCTCGGGAGTGTTCCCCGCGGATTCGCTTTTACCCCGGAAGATATCGAAAAAGGTGGACAGGCTTTCGTCCCTTCCCTCTCCCCCGAACTGGAGGACCCGGGAGGCGCCGATTTCCAGCCAGGGCGCCGGCTTCACCGCAATCCGAACCCCGGAAAGGAGCGGGTCGGGCACGGGACGGTCGTCATCATTCAGCCGGGAAATGAAAATATCGTACTGGAACAAACCGAGAAAACGAAACCACCACCCCAGGGGAATCGGCCTGGGGTTGCGGATCCGCACGCCGATCAACGGCTCCGCATTCGTGGTGAAAAGCAGGCTGCCGTGTCTTCCCGGCCCCCACCAGAGGGAAAACCGCCCGGCCTCCAGCGTGGCCTGCGGGAAGCCGATGCGGACGGATGTCTCCTCAAGCCGCCCGGTGTCCCCCCCGGAGAAACCCCAGTCAAAATCGCCGCGCGCCTGAAAAGCGAGCCAACCGGTGGGGGAGGCCCGCAGAAATCCGCCGAAGCGAAGACCCCCGTCCTCCGCGACAGGCCAACCCTGCGCGTTGGGCGGGACACGTCCGTCTCCGGAATCCTCAAGCCCGCCGCGGATGCGGAAATCGTACCTCCGGGCGGCGCCAAGCTGAAGAAAGCGGAGCATGCCGTCCGCAAACGGATCCCCGGTGTCATCGACCTTGTCCGCTTCTCCGGCGACTTCCCGCGCCTCGAGACCCCGGTCATCCGTCATCAGGCCCGGCAGAAAACCCATCCCCTCCAGCTTGTCGATGAGGAGATACGTCTCCGGCTCTTCCTGGAGGAAGATTTCCGGGCCCGCGGACAAGGCTACCGCAGGGAATGCCAGAATCATCCACACCCCCAGTGCGGCGATGCGCGACATCGGCAAGCATGCCGTCAAACTTCCCCTCCCTTGCACCTGAAGGATTGTGTACCAGTACGGAAGAAAAACCGCAAGATGTATCTGACGAAATAAAATACGGTTATCTCCAGTTAATCATAATGTTATCAATATGTTCAGCGGGGGACGCCGCCGGAATACGGTTGGTTTTATCATGCCGCATGCCCCATCGGGATATCATTGCGTAACCCCCTGGATCTCCCTTATGGGGACCTCCTCCTCCTCGTCCGAAGGGACCAGCACGTTCGTCTGCCAGGAGAGCGCGACCCAGGCGGCGATGTCGGTCCCGGCACGGCCGGGGACGCCCCCCTCGCCGGTCACCCGCTCCCAGGAGGCACGTACTTCACCCCGCCATTTCTTCGAAAGCCAGCCGATGAGCCCCGCGGAGACGACCTCCCGGCGCTCTCCCTTGCGGTCGCCGCCGTCGTGCAGCACCCTTTCGTAGGAAACCCCGGCGAACGAGTCCGGGGACAGAGAATAGCGGGACTCGACGAACCAGTCCCTCGCGCTCCCTCCCATCGGGTGCCCGAGGATATGCCCCCGGTACCGATGAGGGTAGGCCGGATGGTCATACCCGTTGTCGTCCCTGGCGTCGCCGCTGCAGGTATCCGCGTACTCGATACGAAGGTCGAGTCGGGAGAAGCGAAGGGCCCGGGGGAAATAGAGACCGAGGATGTTTGCACCGACGTCGGACCAGGGGACGAACATGCGGCCGAGACGGCTGTCGTCGCCCACGCCGCGCTCCCAGTAGACCTGCACGGGCTGGAACGGGAAAGGGAGCGTCAGCGTGATGTCGAACGCACTTAGCGGGTTGCTCCGGCCAGACGACTCGTTGCTCCCGAAATAGTTCGTGAAAAACTCGGAGATCCCGTCGTCTCTTCCCTCCCCGCCGTAGTGGAGAGCCCGGGAGAACCCGAACTCGAGCCCTCCGGCCGGGCGCGCGGCGAGCCGCGTCCCCACGAGGATCGAATGGGAGAACCGCTCCTTCTTCTCCATCCGGGCGGCGAAGAAATCGTACTGGACGTTTCCCAGGAAATGGAACCAGCCCGGCATCGGGATCGGTTCCGGGTTGTGCATCCGGACTCCGGGATACGGGGCGGCGTTGTTGGTGAAGACGAGGGCGCCGTTGCGGCCGGGGCCGTACCAGGTGGAGAGTTTCCCGGCCTGGACGGCGAAATAGCGGTATCCGACCTCGAGGGAGGAGTCGAGCAGGCGGTTGCCGTCGTCCCCCCCTTCGCCGTGGAAGTACGTATAGCGTATCTGGCCGTTCACCAGGGGGGTCGTCTCCTCCCGGGCGGAGATGGCCGCCCGCCCCGACC
>JBAUKK010000190.1:0-5968 GCA_049577645.1 Candidatus Deferrimicrobiaceae bacterium | reverse complement strand
GGCTCACCTGATCCTGGGCGACCTGGTGGATATCGGTCAGGCGTTCGCCGACCGTCTGATCCTCCTCCACCTCGATGCGGGGCCACAGGTCTTTCGGAATGTCCGCGAGAACGTCCTCGCTGAGTATCTTCCTCTTGCTGAGGATCACATCGGACTTGTCCTTGCCCGTAAGCCGGGTGGCGGAAGTCTTGCCGAGGAGAAGGCCCCGCATCTTTCCGTAGGCTGTTTCCATGATGATCCGGATTTCGTCGTCCTGGTCCCGCATAAGTCTTTTCTTTTCCTTCTCTTCGTAAGCCTGCGCGCGGTCGTCCTTCTCGCCGCCCTTCCGGGTGAACACTTTCGAGTCGATGACGATCCCCTCGATTCCCGGCGGCACACGGAGGGATGAGTCCTTCACGTCACCCGCCTTGTCGCCGAAGATCGCCCGGAGCAGCTTCTCTTCGGGGGAGAGCTGGGTCTCCCCCTTCGGGGTGACCTTCCCCGCGAGGATGTCCATCGGCTTGACGCGTGCACCGATCCGGACGATCCCGCTTTCGTCCAGGTCCTTGAGAGACTCCTCGCTGATGTTCGGAATGTCGGCGGTGATTTCTTCCTTCCCGAGTTTCGTCTCCCGGGCCACGCACTCGAATTCCTCGATGTGGATCGAGGTGAAGATGTCTTCCTTGACGATCTTTTCGGACACCAGTATGGAGTCCTCGAAGTTGTATCCCCGCCAGGGCATGAAGGCCACGAGCACGTTCCTCCCGAGGGACAGCTCGCCGGAAGCGGTGGCCGGTCCGTCGGAGATCACCTCCCCCCCCTCCACTTTCTGGTCCAGGGTCACGATCGGCTTCTGGTTGATGCAGGTGTTCTGGTTGGAGCGCCGGAACTTGATGAGGTTGTAGATATCCGCGCCGTATTTCCCGCCGGCGTCCGGCTCGTCGGGACGGATCACGATCCGGCGGGCATCGACGGATTCCACCGTTCCGCCCCTCCGGGCTTCCACCGCAGCACCCGAGTCGCGGGCGACCACGGACTCCATCCCCGTTCCCACGAGGGGGGACTCCGTGCGCAGCAGCGGGACGGCCTGACGCTGCATGTTGGATCCCATCAGCGCGCGATTTGCGTCGTCGTGCTCCAGGAACGGAATGAGCGACGCCGCGACGGAAACCAGCTGGTTCGGGGATACGTCCATGAGGGTGACTTCCCCGGTGCGCACCATGGCAAACTCGCCTTCCTTCCGTGCGATCACGAGGTCCCGAGATAGCCTGCTTTTCTCATCGAGAGGGGCGTTCGCCTGGGCGATGACGTGCTTTTCCTCGTCCATCGCGGAGAGGGAAACGATCTCCTTCGTCACGGTTCCGTCCCGCACCACCCGGTACGGTGTCTCGATGAACCCGAATTCGTTGATCCTCGCGTAGGTCGACAAAGACGCGATCAGCCCGATGTTCGGCCCTTCGGGCGTCTCGATGGGACAGATCCGTCCGTAGTGGGTCGGGTGGACGTCCCGCACCTCGAACCCGGCGCGCTCCCTCGTCAAGCCACCCGGGCCCAGAGCCGATACGCGGCGCTTGTGCGTCACTTCCGACAGCGGGTTGGTCTGGTCCATGAACTGGGAAAGCTGCGAGGACCCGAAGAACTCCTTGATGACCGCGGAAACGGGTTTCGCGTTGATCAGGTCGTGCGGCATCAGGGTTTCGATGTCCTGCAGGCTCATCTTCTCCCGGATGGCCCGCTCCACCCGCACCAACCCCATGCGGAACTGGTTCTCGATCAATTCCCCCACGGTCCGGACACGCCGGTTTCCGAGGTTGTCGATGTCGTCCGCCTCTCCGACTCCGTTCTTCAGGTTGATGAGATACCGGATCACCCGGAGGATGTCCTCATACTGCAGCACGGTCGTGTCCAGATTCCCGTCGGCGGTCCCGAGCTTGTGGTTCAGCTTGAGCCGGCCGACTTTCGAAAGGTTGTAGCGTTCCGGTTTGAAGAACATGTTTTCGAACAGGGAGGCCGCTGCTTCCTTCGTGGGGGGATCCCCCGGCCGCATCTTCTTGTAGATCTCCTTGAGGGCCTCTTCCCGCTCCTTGATCTTGTCGGTCATCAGCCCTTCCCAGATCGCCCGGTCGGCATTTTCCAGGGAAAACACCGAGAGGGCGGCGATCCCCTTTTCCCGGATGAGGGCGAGCGCTTCTTCCGTGATCCTCTGTCCGCACTCAAGGAGCACCTCCCCGGTCTCCGGATCCGCGATATCGGTGACGCACACTTTCTGGAGGAGGCCATCCAGAGGAAGCGTGATCTTCCCGAACGTGACGTCGGCGAATCGCTCCGCCCGCTTCATGGAAACCTTGATACCCTTCTTGAACGCGACCTCGTTGGTCGCGGGATGCCGGATCTCCACGGGCATCTTGAGGCCGATCATGAGATCGGGACGAAACACCTTGGCATATTTTTCCCCCTCGATGGTCACTTCCTCGACTTCGTAGAAACGTCGCAGAAGTTCCTCGGTGGACATCCCGATCGCCCGCAGAAGGATGGCGATGGGGAATTTCCGTTTCCTGTCGATCTTCACGTACAGCATGTCCTTGTGGTCGAACTCGAAGTCCAGCCACGACCCGCGATACGGGATGATCCGCGCGGAGAAGAGAACCTTGCCGGATGCGTGGGACCGTCCCTTGTCGTGCTCGAAGAAGACCCCGGGCGATCGATGCAGCTGGCTCACGATGACTCGTTCCGTCCCGTTGATGATGAATGTGGCGCGGCCCGTCATGAGGGGAATCTCGCCGAAGAAGACCTCCTGCTCCTTGACGTCCCGGATGGTGCGGGCTCCGGTCCTCTCGTCCCAGTCGAAAATGACGAGTTGTACCGTTACCTTGATCGGCGCCGCATAGTTCATTCCTCTCTCGTGGCACTCCTCCTCGCTCCATTTCGGCTGCCCGATCGCGCTGGAGAGGAACTCGAGCGTGGCCCGCCCGTTGTAATCGGTGATGGGGAAGATGCTCTTGAATACGGCCTGCAGACCGATGTCCCGCCGTTTCTCGGACGGAATGTTCATCTGCAGGAAATCCTCGTACGATTCCTGCTGGGCTTTGATGAGATTCGGTATTTCAACGACTTTTCCTATCTTGGAAAAGTCGACGCGCTTGATCAGGTTCCGATATTCGAGATACGCCATGTTCTCACCCCGGGGTACTGGCAAAAGTTGTCGGAACGGGGGGGCATGAGCCCCCTCTCTTCCGTGTACAGGAAGATCCCTATTTGATTTCGGCCTTTCCCCCCGCCTCCTCGATCTTTTTCTTCAGTTCGTCGGCTTCCTTCTTCTCGATCCCTTCCTTGACGGCCTTCGGGACGCCTTCTACGAGGTCCTTCGCCTCTTTCAGGCCCAGGCCCGTGATCTCGCGGATCACCTTGATCACCTGGATTTTCTTGTCGGCGAAATCGGTCAGGATCACATCGAACTCCGTCTGCTCCTCGGCAGCCGCGGGAGCCGCACCGGTCGCGGCCGCCGACATGACCATCGCGGGAGCCGCGGCCGTAACGCCGAACTTCTCCTCAATGGCTTTCACGTACTCATTTAACTCCAGGACCGTAAGTCCCTCCACCATTGCTAGAAATTCTTCTTTCGTCATCGTGGCCATCGTCGTTTCCTCCCTGTATCAGGCGCTTACCTGTTTGGATTTTTTGTCGTGAATGGATTGCAGCGCATATGCCAGTTTTCTTTGCGGCCCGCAGAGTGCCCTCGCCAGCCTCGTGACGGGCGACAGCATCCCGCCCACCAGCCGGGCAAGGAGAATCTCCCGAGACGGAACTTCCGCCAGCGCCTCGATCTCCTTCGCCGACAGCACCTTCCCCTCGAGATATCCGGCCTTCAGCCGGATTTTCTTGTTCCCGGCCGCGTACTCCCGCAACGCTTTCGCCAGCAGCATGGGATCGCTCATCGTGTACACGATGGCGGTCGGCCCGGCGAAGAACTCCTCGAGCTGGGAAAATCCCGTATCTTTCGCGGCCCTGCGGATCATGGTGTTTTTCACCACCTTGAATTCGGCCTGGATCTCCCGGAGTTTCTTCCGGAGACCGGTAATTTCGGCCACCGTGAGGCCACGGTACTCTGCGAGCACGGATCCTTTTTGGTTGGCGATGATTCCCCGCATCGCCTCGACGGTTTCCGCTTTGCTCGTCTTTTTCACCTCGCTCACGCCCCCTTCCTTTACAGAGTGGTTATCCTGACGAAACCTTTGTCAAAGTCCGAGGGCCAGGAGTGGTGAAACCGTCTGTCCACCATAAACTGTTCGTCCCTCTTGTCTGCGCGGGCCGGGCGAAAACGCCCCTTTGATCGCCTGCCGGCGAACCTGCGGTCTTTGACAAAAGAAGTTCCCGTATGGAAAAGATCGCTTCCCGCTATTCCGTCTGCAGGGCGCTCGCATTGAGCTTGATCCCCACGCCCATCGTCGAGGAGAGAGCGATGGAACGGATGTACGTCCCCTTGGCGGCGGAAGGCTTCGCCTTCATGATCGCCTCGTAGAACGCGAGAAAGTTCTCCCGGATCTTGTCCTTCCCGAAACTGATCCTGCCGATTCCGGCGTGGAGGGTCCCTGTCTTGTCCACCTTGAACTCGACTTTCCCCCCTTTCAGGTCGCGCACGGCCTTCCCGACATCGAACGTGACCGTTCCCACCTTCGGGTTCGGCATCAGACCTCTCGGCCCCAGGATCTTTCCGATCTTGCCGACGGCCCCCATCATGTCGGGGGTGGCGACGGCCTTGTCGAATTCGAGCCATCCGCCCTGGATCTTCGTAACGAGAGCGTCGGATCCCGTGAAGTCGGCCCCTGCGTCGGTGGCCTCCTTCTCCTTCTCCCCCTTGGCGAAAACCAGGACCCGGAGCGTCTTCCCGGTCCCGTTCGGGAGCACGACGGAGCCCCTTACCTGCTGATCCGGATACTTCGGGTCGACACCCAGGCGCATCGCCACCTCGACCGTCTCGTCGAACTTGGCGGTCGTCGTCCCATTCAGCAGTTCCAGCGCCTCGTCGAGAGAATACTTTGCCTCCCTGTTCACCTTCTTCCGTGATTCCAGGTATTTCTTGCCGCGACTCGGCATTTCTCTCTCCCTTCTTCCCTTTCGCTCAGACGACGTCGAGCCCCATGCTGCGTGCGGTTCCTTCGATGGTTTTGATCGCCGCAACCTCGTCTTTCACGTCCAGGTCGACCATCTTGAGCTTCGCGATCTCCTCGACCTTGGCCCGGGGGATCGTTCCGCACTTCTCCTTCTTCGGCGTCTTGCTCCCCTTCTCGAGCCCCGCGGCCTTCAGCAGGAGGACCGACGCGGGAGGGGTCTTCATGATGAAGGTGAACGACCGGTCCGCGTACACCGTGATGACTACCGGTATGATCATCCCCTCCTGGGAGGACGTCTTCGCGTTGAAGGATTTGCAGAACTCCATGATGTTGACTCCGTGCTGCCCGAGGGCGGGCCCCACGGGGGGGGAGGGGTTCGCCTTCCCTGCGGGAATCTGGAGCTTGATCTGGGTGATGATCTTTTTCGCCATGGATTTCCTTCCCCCGTCCTGTCAGCTTTTTTCCACTTGGGTAAAATCGAGCTCCACGGGCGTCGCCCGCCCGAAGATGGAGACGAGAACGACCACTTTCCCCTTTTCCGGCTTGATGGATTCCACCGTCCCGTTGAAATTCGAGAAGGGTCCGTCGGTGACGCGCACGCTCTCCCCTTCGGCGAAGGTCACCTTCGGCTTCGGCTTGAGGCGCCCCTCCGCCATCTGGGACTTGATTTCCTCTACCTCGGTTTCAGGAATAGGCGCCGGGTTCTTCCCGCCGACGAACCCCGTCACCTTAGGGGTGTGCCTTACGAGGTGCCAGGTTTTTTCATCGAGCTCCATCTGGACGAGGAGGTATCCCGGAAAGAAGCTGCGCGTCCCGGTGCGCTTCTTCCCCTTCTTCATCTCCACAACGGTCTCGGAGGGGATGAGCACGTCTCCGAA
>JBAUKK010000189.1:0-8448 GCA_049577645.1 Candidatus Deferrimicrobiaceae bacterium | reverse complement strand
GCGACCTTGCGCCCGCTCGCTGCCGGTTCCGCTCGACGCAATTCCCTCCTCGCTCCACAGGCCGCTGCGCGGCCCCCCCCCGCATCGCCTAGGGGCCCGGGGCATGGTTCCCGGGAGGGATCTTCCTATCGCACGTTGATCGTCCGGTATTTTGCGATCCGGACCAGCCCCGGTTTCGCCCCCTTGAACTTGGAGACGTGCCGCGCCTCCGCCAGGAACACCGAAACGTTTTGCGATCCCCTCGCCTTGCTGTGGAGAACCGCGAGCCGCGCGGCCTCCTCCACCACCTCGCCCGGCACTTCTCTGCCTGGCATGCGACGGATAAGGACGTGGCTTCCCGGGATTCCCTGGGTGTGCAGCCAGAGGTCGTCCGGCGTCGCCAGCTCCTTTACGATCCGGTCGTTCCCCACGTTGTTCTTCCCGAGAAGGAGCGTGTATCCGCGGAAAGAGCGTTCCTCCACCTGGGGCGGGACGGCCTTCCCGGCGGGTTTCGCCGTCTTATCCCTTTTTTGCTTTTTGGGAGGAAAGGAGGCGGACAGCTCCTGCCGGACGGCCAGAAGGTCTTCCCGCGTCGAGACGGAGGAGAGCTGCTCGTCAAGCGACTCGAGGTAGTAAACGCTCTCGGCCACCTCGCGTTTTCTCCTCCGAACGATATCCGTCGCTCTTCGTGCCTTCTTGTGCAGGTGAAAGTACCGGGTCATGTTCTCCACGGGAGTCTTCGCCGGATCGAGGGGGATTCCGCGAAACTCGACCATCCCCTTGCGGAGAGAGGGCAGGTTCGCCTTCAGCGTCTCCCCGGATTCCCCTCCTTTCCGGCCTTCCTCCAGTCGTTCCTCGTCGCCGCCCACGTTTTCGAGCTTGTGACGTTCCTTGCGGAGAAGAGCCGACAGGCGGGAGCGGATATGCTGCCGGAGGACGGCATCCTCGAGATTCCGCGCGATCTCCCCGTAGAACAGGTCCGCCGCCTCGTTGGCCGACGACGCGGGGGCAAACCCGACAAACTCCGCCTCCGGGCAGGGGAACGGGAGGAGCCGCTTCTTTCCCGAGGGGAGGGTGCCGATCCCGGGGGAGAAATCGTCCTCCTCGTACCGGCGCACCAGATCCCGAACCGCCGCGATCAGATCGGCGGCGCTCCCCTTCCCGCGGCCGGCCGCTTCATGGGCCAGCTCCTGTCCCAGGCCGGAGACCTCCCGCTGGAGGACGCGTGGGAGCCCCTCCCATCCCATCGACCAGATCCGCTCCGCGTCTGCTTCCGTAAGCTCGGGGAGGAAGATCCGCTCCGGCTTGGGAAGCGGCAGGTACGGGATCCCCGGGGCAATCTCCCGGATCCGGCTTTCCTCGGGGGAAACCGTCCGGAGGGGCTCGAGGATTTTGCCGCCCGGGCCCACGTAGATCAGGTTGGCGTGCCGCCCGTACAGCTCGGCGAAAAGGGTCGTCCTGTCGTGCTCGGCATCGGGCCGGTTCGATTGGAACTCCATCCGGACCAGCCGGTCGAAAGGGGTAACGGAGATCCCGGCGAGCCGCATCCCGGCCAGGTGGCGCCGCAGGTACTGGCAGAATCTCGGGGGAGAAGGCGGGTTGGGGACGCGACGCGTGGTGAGGTGGATGCGGCAGAGCTCGGCGTGAGCGGAAACGAGCAGGCGGACTTCCTCCCGGCCCGTCCATAGCGTCAGAACGATCTCCCGTTCCCCGGGCTGGTGCACCTTGGAAACGAGCGCTCCCTGAAGGCGACCGGAAAGCTCGGCCACGATCCGTTTCAGGAGGAACGCATCCATCGTGGTGGTATTGTACTCCCATCCGGAAAGGAACAAGGTGCCCTGTCGGGGGCATTCGCCCCGTTGGACATGGGAGGAGAGGAAAGAGGCGATGCCGTACACAGAAGCCCCGGGCTTCCGCATGTATTACGAAACGCAAGGGGGGGGAGACCCGCTGCTCCTGATCAACGGGCTGGGAAGCGACAGCACGGAGTGGCTTTTCCAGTTCCCGGCGTTCGCGAGGCGTTTTCTGGTCGTCGCGTTCGACAACCGGGGGGCCGGCAGAAGCGACACCCCCTCCGGGCCGTACTCCACTGCACAGATGGCCGACGACGCGGCGGCTCTCCTTACGCATTTGGGGGCGGACCGTGCGCACGTCCTCGGAGTTTCTTTGGGCGGAATGGTCGCCCAGGAGGTCGCGCTTCGCCACCCGGACCGGGTGCGGAAGCTCGTGCTGGCGTGCACGGCTCCGGGCGGGGAAGGCTCCGTGCGCCCCGCGCCCGAGGTCCTGAAAATGTTCGTCCGCTCCCCCGGCGGCGATCCGGAAGAAGAGATCCGCCGGGTGCTTCCCTTCCTCTACTCGGAACGGTACCTTCGCGACCACCCGGAGGAGATCGAGGAGTTCGTCCGGAGGAGGCTCGCGGACCGGGTTTGCGTGGAAGGGCACGTCGCGCAACTGGCGGCGGCCATGAGCCATTCGGCGTGGGACAGGCTTGCTGCCATCGGAGCGCCGACGCTGGTGATCGCCGGGGACGGGGAGAAGGTGGTGCCGACGGAAAATTCGCGCCGGATCGCGGAGCGCATCCCGGACGCGAAGCTCGTCATTCTTCCGGGAGCGCCCCACCGCCTCTTCGCGGAGAACGCAGAAGACTTCAACCGGGCCGTGATCTCGTTCCTGCGTAACGGCCGGCCGTGATTCGTTCCTAAAGGGCCCCGGCGGCGCGCAGATCCTTCTCGAACCGGGACGGATGGAACTGGTCTCCCGAGACGATCGTTCCCTCGATGTCCAGCGTGGGGACCTTCCGCATCCCGTCGTTGAGCTTCATGACCGTCTCGGCGGCTTCCGGGTTTTCCTCGATGTCGATCTCTTCGTACGACAGGTTCTTCGATGCGAGGAATTTCTTGGCCGCGCGGCAGTCGGGGCACCACGGCGTGGTGTAGATCACGATCCTCTTGCCCATCGGGTGGCTCCTTTCAAAGCGTGGGCGGATCCTCCGGAGGGGGCAGCCCCGCCTTGCGGCGCTCGCCGGCCGACCGGACGCTGTTCCTGTGAAATTTGATGATGTAGGCGGCGGCCCGGATCGGGTCGTCCGTGACGTGGAAGAGGTCGAGGTCGGATTTCGAGATCGTCCGGCGCTTGACCATCGTGGTCCGCATCCACTTGAGCAGGTCGCCCCAGTACTCCGTCCCCATCAGCACGACGGGAAATCGGCGGATCTTTCCCGTCTGGATGAGCGTGAGCGACTCGAAGAACTCGTCGAGCGTCCCGAATCCGCCGGGCATGATGACGTACCCCGCGGCGTATTTCACGAACATCACCTTGCGTGCGAAGAAATGCTTGAAGTGGAGGGACTTGTCCTGGTAACGGTTTGCCCGCTGCTCCTCGGGGAGCTGGATGTTGAGCCCGATGGAGAGTCCTTTGCCACGCTTGGCTCCCCGGTTGGCCGCCTCCATGATCCCGCCCCCCCCGCCGGAGATGACGGAATACCCCTTGCGCGAGAGGGTTTCCGCCACCTTACTGGCGGTCTTGTACGACCACTCGCTCCGTTTCGCGCGGGCGCTGCCGAAGATGGAGACGGCCGGCCCCACGCTGCGGAGGGCTTCGAACCCCTCGACGAACTCGCTCATGATGCGGAACACGCGCCACGTCTCGCCCCCTGCAAATTCCTCCACGCTGCCCCCCTACGATTTCCGGGACGTCTTGGCGAAGAATGTATCGAGCACCTGGACGACATCCCTGCTCCCGCACTTGGGGCACTTGCGCTTCCCGCCCTCGTATTCCGAGAAGGACAGGATTTCCTGGAACCTTTTCCTGCATTTCCTGCAGTGGAAAGAATACGTGGGCATGGCTTCCTCCATTTTCGGCCAAGGGTTTTCTGCGGCGAACGGATCTATCTGTGTAAATGCCATAAAGTTGGTGCGGAGGCAAGCGAGACGATTGCCTGCGGGGCCGAACCATCCCGGCCCCGCCGGCATCTTAGGGTCATGGAAAAGGTTCCGTTTCTTGACTACCGGGAGGTGCTCGTAACCGGGGGAACGGGGTTTCTGGGACGCCACGTCTGCCGCGCCCTGATCGCCCGGGGCTATCTTCCCCGTCTCCTTGTCCGGGTCGGGTCGGAGGGGCGCATTCCCGAGGATATCCGGCGCGCAGGCAGGGTGACTCCGGGCGATGTCACCAACCGGGAATTCGTGGAGATGGCCGCACAGAGCACCGAGGCGATCGTGCACCTGGCGGGCATCATCCGGGAGTTCCCGGAGGAAGGCGTCACGTTCGAGAAGGTCCACGTGGAATCCACCCGGCACGTCGTGCACGCGGCGAAGCTCTGGGGGATCCCGCGGATCGTGCACGTGAGCGCCCTGGGCGCGGCACCGGGCGGCCCAGGCAACTATTTCGATTCTAAGGGAAGGGCGGAGGAGATCGTCCGCCGTTCGGGCCTTGCCTGGACCATCTTGCGGCCAAGCGGGATCTTCGGACCGGGGGACAGGTTCCTCACCGAATTGGGGCGGACGGTGCGCCGCGCCCCGGTTCTTCCGGTTCCGGGCGACGGGAAGTTCCTCCTGCAGCCCGTTTTCGTCGGGGACGTGGTCAAGGGGATCGTGGATTGCCTCACCCGTCCCGACACGGAAATGCGCGTGTTCGACGTCGTAGGACCGGAGCGATTCACGTACGAGGATCTGGTCGACAGGATGGCGGCGGCCGCCGGTTGCCGTGTCCGGAAGGTGCATATTTCCGTCCCGCGGGTCCGGCGCGCGGTGCGGTTCCTCACGCGGTTCAAGAAATTTCCCCTGTCTCCGGACATGCTCGACGTTCTCCTGGCGGGGTACACCGGGGACGGCGGATCGTACACCTCCGCATTCGGCCTGACCCCGCTCCGCCTTTCGGAGTACATCGATTCCCTTTGGAGAACCGGTACCTCCCCCGGCGAAGGCGCTTCCGCGGGGGGGGCAGGCTCCGGCATGCGAAAGAGGGAAGATGGACCCCGGTCCCGGGAGGCGGCCTGAAACACTCCCACTTTTTGGCATATCTTGACATATGTTGGCCATGGTGCGCGTCCCGAAAGGGAAATATTTATCGCAATAAGGCCCATTCGCGGGGAAATAATTTCCCTTTAATGGTTCCGCTTTTCGTTCCGTTTGATAAACGTTGGTAAAATCAGGGTTGTATTTCCCCCGCCCCATTGGGACTGGAATTTGCTCTCTTCCGGGATAGGATGTGTAAACTTATCAGGAACGCAGGGAAAACCGGTCTCGGCACATCGCTTTTCCTCCTCTTTCTTTGCTTCTGGATTTCCCCTTCTTGGGCACTTGAGCAGTCCTACCGGTATATCGATATCCATCCCCCCGGCTGGGTCGACTCCCGGGTAACGTGCATAAACGGGCACGGAGAGGTGGTGGGGTTCGGGGCGACGTCCTCCGGAGAGCGAGGATTTCTCTGGTCCGCCGGAAAGGTTACCGGGATCCTCCCCCCGGGAGCCGACAGTGCGCGGGCAATGTGGGTAAACGACAGCGGGGAAGTGGCCGGGACCTGGGAGAAAGACGGTGTCCGCCGCGCATTCCTGCTGCGTGGGCAGACCTACCTCGACCCGACGGCGGGGTGGGGATACTCGGAGGCGACCTACATCGGGGAGGACGGCGCGGTCGGCGGGACCGGCGAGTTCGGGGCGTTCGTTTCCCGGGATGGCGCGGTCGAGATTTTCCCCGGATTCTCGGTTCTGGTCGCCGGGAACTCTTCCGGAGTGTTCGTCGGAAACGGGGACAACACGGCACGCCTCTATCTCCCGGATAAGGGGTACCGGGACCTGACCCCGCCGGGGACGAGTTCCGCCGCCCCGCGGGGGATCAATGAGAACGGACGGGTAGCGGTCAACTCCCTGCAGTCGGGGTTTGACAGGGGGTTCGTCTTCTCCGACTCCTTCTTCATCCCCATGACCCCTCCCGGGTGGACCTCCTCGCGCGTCACGGCGATCAATAACCTGGAGGTGGTGGCCGGATACGGCGATTCCCCGGAAGGGAAACGAAGCTTCCTGCGGTCGGGGGGAATGTACGAGATTCTGTCCGTCCCCGGGTGGACGGGAACGGAAGCCGCGGCGATCAACGATTCCGGGCAGGTGGCCGGCGCCGGGACGACCGCGTCCGGCGAGACCCACGCCTTTGTCGCCTCCCCGCCGGGAGCTGCCGCGGCGTCCTCCCCTGTGCCGGGCACGTTGGGGGGGTGCGCCATGGCGCCGCAGGACGCAGGAAGCCAAACGGCGGGCTCCTCCTCCGCATCCCTGACGGCGCTTGTTTTCCCGCTTCTCCTGCTGCGGGGGCGAGTCCGGCGCCGGCGGGCTATTCCCCGATGATTTTCACGAGGACCCGTTTCCTCCGGTGGCCGTCGAACTCCCCGTAGAAGATCTGCTCCCAGGGGCCGAAGTCGAATTTTCCCCCGGTCACGGCGACCACCACCTCGCGTCCCATCACCTGGCGCTTGAGGTGCGCGTCCCCGTTGTCTTCCCCCGTCCGGTTGTGCAGGTAGCGGGAGATCGGCTCGTGGGGAGCCAATTCCTCGAGCCAGCGCGCATAATCCTGATGCAGCCCCCCCTCGTCGTCATTGATGAAGACCGAGGCGGTAATGTGCATCGCGTTCACCAGGCACAACCCCTCACGGATCCCGCTTTCCTTGAGGCACCCGGCGACGTCGCGGGTGATGTTGACGAACGCCATCCGTTGGGGGATGTCGAACCACAGCTCCTTGCGATAGTTTTTCATGAGCGCCTCCTTCTCATCCCGCGAGGGCGCGGAAGAACCGGGATTGCACCTGCCGGGAGAGCAGCGCCTTCCTGATCGGAGGGAGGGCGGTCACGATCCGCGTCACCGCCCGCAGGACGGCGTGGTCGAGCCGGTCGAAGTCGTCGAAGAGCAGGTTCTGGAACTTCCCCTGCTCGATCGCCATGATCACCGTCCGCTGCCAGGCATTCTCGGGGACCAGAATCCTTTCCTTCCGCCGCTCCATGCGCATGGCCCCCCGGGCGCATGCCAGGCGGCACACTCCGCAGCCCAGGCAAATGTCGCGTCGGACGTCGGCCTTCGCATCGGGCTTCTCCCCCCGGACCTCGATCGCATGGATCGGGCATTTCTTCGCGCAGAGGCCGCACCCGGTGCAGGTTCCCGGGTCGGCCGCCGCAAGGAAGGGGGAGGTGACCACCGCGTCGAAGAGCCGGAACCGGTTGATCGCGGAGAGCATCCCGCAGCAGCACCCGCAGCAATGGCAGACATAGGCGGGCCGCTTCTTCACGTTGTCGGAGATATGGACCAGTCCCGCCTCGCGGGTCCGGGCGAAGAGATCTTTCGCCTCCTCCCGGTCGATCTTCCGGGCGAGTCCCCTCCGGACCAGGAAGTCGGCCGCCGCGTTGAACGTGGTGCACACCTCCATCGGCCTGTCGCAGTCGCGTTCCTCGTGCTCCGCGGCATGCCGGCAGAAGCAGAGGGAGACGGCGCACATCTTCGCCTTCCCGATCAGGTGCGAGGACCGCTCGTGATCGAGGACGCGCGGGAGATCCTGCGGGTCGACCGTGTCCTCATGAACGAGCGTTCTTCCCGGCATGACCTTCCCCGCGAAGATCGACCGGACGAACTCCGGCTCGTCGTGGACATACCGCATCATGTAACGGGCCAGTTCCTTCTGCGGAATGTCGTCGCGCACCCGCATGAAGGCGAATTCGAAGAAGCCGAGCAGGGTGGGGGAGAGAATGTATTTCACCTTGCCCCTGTGTTCGAAGTCCATCACCAGCCCCTTTTCCGCCATCCGGTCGAGAACGGGACGAAGCTCCTCCGGACTTTTCCCCGTGCGCTCGGCGATCCCTCGGATGTCCGTGAACCGGATCGGCATCCGGCAGGCGATCTCCGCCTCCTCTTCCGAGTAGAGGCGCTTGAGGATCTCGAACAGGGCCGGGGCGGGCGGCGCGCCGATCGGAAACCGGTCGAGCCGTTTCTGCAATCGTCCGTACACCCCCTGTCCGTTGCGGAGATGGCCCATGTCACATCCTCCTCGGCCGGTGCCCCGTTCGACGCGGTCAGGAGTCCGCGGGACCGAGGTCGTGCCGGTCTACGCCAGGCCCGTTTCCGTGCCCTGCCCGAAAACGGCGGTGCGGTTTTTTCCGTCCTTCTTTGCCCGGGACAGGGCGGTGTCGGCACGCTCAACCAGCTGGCGGATATTAAGGCATTCCTGCGATGCGGCTGCGATTCCGACGCTGATGGTGCAATGCAGGGATGTCGCGGGCGGTACCGACGAATCGGCCGGGAAGGGGTGGATTTCGACCTTTTTCCGGATTCGCTCGGCGACAATTCTTGCCCCCGCCGGTCCGGTGTGAGAAAGGAGGATCACCACCACCTCCCCTCCGTACCGTGCCGGCACGTCGACGCTCCGGATGTTGTTCTTGAGGAGAGACCCGATCTGCTTCAGCACGAGGTCTCCTATCGGGTGACCGTAGGTGTC
>JBAUKK010000188.1:0-2073 GCA_049577645.1 Candidatus Deferrimicrobiaceae bacterium | reverse complement strand
AGTTGTTCTCTTATGGCCCGATTACCCCGTTACTCTCCGATCCCCATGTTACGGAAATCATGGTCAACGGCAATAACTCCATTTATGTCGAAAGAGCGGGGAAATTGACCCGTACCGGAATTTCTTTCCTGACCACCGAAACCCTCCGCGGGACGATAGACCGTATGATATCCCGGGTAAACAGGCGTCTCGACGAGTCCTCCCCTTATGTCGATGCGCGTCTGCCGGACGGCTCCCGAATCAACGCGATTATCCCGCCCGCATGCCTGACCGGACCGTGTCTCACCATTCGGAAGTTCCGAAAAAATCCGTTCTCCCTCGAGGAACTCATCGGGCTCGGCACTCTTTCCGGAAAAGCTGCGGAGTATCTGCGGGAAGCGGTGATTCGGAGAATGAACATTATCGTTTCCGGGGGAACCGGGTCCGGCAAAACCACTCTCCTGAACGCGCTCTCCCAGTTTATCCCGGAAGAGGAGCGAATCGTCACAATCGAAGACGCTGCGGAAATCCAATTGATGAAACCTCACGTCATTGTCCTGGAAGCCCGCCCCCCCAATATCGAGGGAGCGGGGTCCATAACCATCCGTGACCTGGTGCGAAACTCGCTCCGGATGAGGCCGGACCGGATCATCGTGGGAGAATGCAGAGGCGGGGAAGCCCTTGACATGCTTCAGGCAATGAACACCGGTCACGACGGATCGATTACCACCGGCCATGCGAACACCCCCCGGGACATGCTTCGTCGACTGGAGACGATGGTCCTGTTTTCCGGGGTAGAGATCCCCGTCAAGGCAATCCGGGAGCAGATCGCCTCCGCGATCGACATACTCGTGCATATGAGCCGGGTGGGCGACGGAAACAGAGCCGTCACGTCCCTGACCGAGGTGACGGGAATGAGCGAAAGCCAGATCCTGCTGCAGGAAATTTTTCATTGGACAAAGGAGAGAGGATCCTCGACTGGCGGGAAATTACTCCCGACCGAAATTCCTTCGAAATTCCTTTCGTCCGGGGAAAATCCATGGGCATGACCTTCATCGAATATTCCCTCTTCATCAGCGGTGCGGCATGCCTATGCCGGTTCCTCATTCGTACCCTCGCCCCCTTTCTCCGGTTCCGTTTGGACAACACCACGGAATCCACATCGAGAATTCTCCGGGAAGAATTCCTGTCCCTGGCGCCGGGACAAGTTCGGGGTATCCTTCTCTCGGCCGCCGGCATAGCGGCTCTCGGGGCCATGGTTTCGACGAGGGATATTTTCTGGTTGGTTGTGGCCGGGGTTTGCCCCGTTCTTCTCTGCGGCGTCGTGGCACGGTGTATTCGAGCGAAAAGACGAAAAAGAATCGTGTATCAGCTGCCGGCGTTTCTCGAAATTCTCTCCGGTCACGTCAAGGCCGGGCATAGCATCCCCGAATCCCTCCAGGCTGCGACCCCCCTTCTCCCTTCGGGTATCCGGGAAGAGATCCGATGGCTCTGCCAGGCGATCCGCCTGGGAACCCCCCTGCCGGACGCACTACGCGCGTGGGAAGAGCGTATGGCATGTGAAGAGATATCCATGATCGTTTGTCCGCTCCGAATCGCCATCCCCGCCGGGGGAAACCTCTACGATCTTCTCACCCGTTGCCGTGACATCCTCAATGCGAAGATACGTCAACAGGAAAAGATGCGGAGTCTGACGGCACAGGCGAGGCTACAGGCTCTCGTGCTGACTCTTCTTCCTCCCGGATTCATCGCGGTCTTGTCGAAAATCGACCCCGGATATCTCGCGCGATGCCTGGATTCAGGGGCAGGAAAAACCCTCTTGGCGATCTCCGGTGCGCTGCAGCTTCTCGGTTGGCTTTGTATCCGGAGGATCATGGCGGCAAGCAAATGAATACGATCGACTTCGTGTTAATCGGGTTTCCGTTGATGACCGGCCTTTTTCTGTTGTGCCGGTGTCTTAAACGAAGTCCCCTCCCCCACGTGATCGTTCGCGTCCCGGAGAAGGTGATGGGATTGCACAGAAAGGCACACAGGAAACTGGTCGGCGGAAAACCGTTTTCCATTCCCGGCGGGGTGCTGGTCACCTCGCTGCGT
>JBAUKK010000187.1:0-3611 GCA_049577645.1 Candidatus Deferrimicrobiaceae bacterium | reverse complement strand
ACGGACGGCCGGAAGGCGTCGATTGCCTCCAGCTGAAAGCTCGAGACCTCGACCACGGCCCAGTCGTGCGAGCCCGGAGCCGCGCTGACGAAGGGGGTCCCCAGGTTTCCTCCGACGAACACCCGGGGAAAGACGAGGGACGCCATGCTCCCCAGGAGCGTCGTGACCGTCGACTTCCCGTTCGTTCCCGTCACCGCGGCCACGTTTCCGGAAAATCGACGGAAGCCAAGCTCCAGTTCCCCCCACACGGGCGTCCCGGCGCGGGAAAGCGCCTGGAGGGGGAGCGTCCCGCGCGGGACCCCGGGAGAAAGAATCACGAGGTCCGTCCCCGGCACGGAGGTTTCCGGCATCCTTCCCCGGACAAAAGCGATCTGCGGAGGCAGGAGGTGCCCGTGAGTCCGCTCCACGTCCTCTTTCGGGCGCTCGTCGAAAAGCGTGACGACGGCCCCCTCGCGCTGGAGGAGGAGGGCCGAGGCGATTCCCGATATGCCGGCTCCCACCACGTGCGCGTTTTTCCCACCGAACGTCTCCATCTCACCGAATTTTGAGCGTGCTGATGGCCAGCAGCGCCAGGATGATCGAGATGATCCAGAACCGGACGATGATCTTGGGTTCCGCCCATCCCTTAAGCTCGAAGTGGTGGTGGACCGGGGCCATCCGGAAGATCCGCTTCCGCGTGGTCTTGTAGGAAAAGACCTGGAAGATCACCGAGAGGGCCTCCATCACGAATACTCCGCCCACCAGTATCAGGACGATCTCCTGCTTCACCATCACGGCCACGACGCCGAGCGCGGCGCCGAGGGACAGCGACCCGGTGTCCCCCATGAACACCTGGGCGGGATAGGTGTTGAACCATAAGAATCCGATGCCCGCCCCCGCCATCGCACCGCAGAAGATGGTGAGTTCCCCTGCCCCCGCGACATAGGGAATCTGCAGGTAATTCGCGATCTTCACGTGGCCGGTGAGATACGCGAAGAGCATGTAGGTCCCCGCGGCGATGATGGAGGGGCCGATGGCCAGTCCGTCGAGACCGTCGGTCAGGTTGACGGCGTTCGACGCTCCCACGATCACGATGACGATGAACGGAATGTATGCGATCCCCAGTTCGGGGTTCAGCTTCTTGAAGAAGGGAATGCTCATCTTGTCCTGTATCCCCACGTCCATGTAGATGAGCGTTGCCGCTACCCCCGCAAGGAGGATCTGGCTCGTGAATTTCGCCTTCGCGCTCAAGCCCTTTGCGTCCTTCCGGATCACCTTCTTGTAGTCGTCATAAAATCCGAGGGCGCCGAATCCGATGGTTACGAATACGGCGATCCATATGTAGGAATTCGTAAGGTTCGCCCAGAGAAGGGTCGGGATCACGACGGCGAGGACGATCAGGAGCCCTCCCATCGTCGGGGTCCCCTCCTTGGCGAGGTGCCTCTCCGGGCCGTCCTTCCGGATGGTCTGCCCGATCTGGTGGGAGCCGAGTTCGCGGATGAGCCATGGCCCGATGATGAAGCAGAGCATGAGCGCCGTGATCGCGGCATAGATCGTGCGGAACGTGATGTACCGGAATACGTTGAAGAACGAGTAGTCCACGTGCAGCGGATAGAGAAGGTGATAGAGCATCAGACTAGGCCCACTCCTTTTCCACGACCTCGGCGATCTCGTCGAGTTGCATCCCTCTCGACCCTTTGATCAGGATGATATCTCCTTCCCGCAGCGCATCCGTCACCGCGTCGCGCAGCGCCTCCCGGTCCCCGACGTGGATGACCCGTCCGGGATCCATCCCTCCCTCCCGCGCACCGAGGGCGATCGACATTGCCTCCTTCCCGCAGGTGAACAGGAGGTCCGGCTCCATTCCGGCAACCATGTGCCCGATCCGGAAGTGGGAGACGCCGGACGCCTCTCCCAGCTCCAGCATGTCCGCCAGGATCACGATGCTTCGCCGCCCGCGCCGGAGGGCATTGAGACTCCTCAGGGCCGCCTCCACGGAAGCGGGGTTCGCGTTGTAGGTGTCGTCCAGGAGCAGCCCTCCTCCCCGCAGGGGGATGGGGCGGAACCTTCCGGGGAGGGGGGCCAGGGAACGGAACCCCTCCTCCATTTCCTCCGGTCGCAGTCCGAGGGCGTACGCCGCCGCGGCGGCGGCCAGCGCGTTCATGAGGTTATGCTCGCCCGTAAACGGCAAAAAGGAGGTGAATTTCCCGGAAGGGGTCCGGACCGCAATCCGCAATCCCTCCTCGCCCATGGACAGCACCCGTCCCGAGATCTCGCTGAGCGCCACGCCGTAGTGGATCTTGATGGCCCGGCAGCGTCCCGCTTCCCGCATCACCCGCAGGTCCGACGCGTTCACCACCGCCGTCCCCGATTCGGGGAGGGCCCGGTACAGGTCTCCCTTTTCCCGCGCCACGTTCTCAAGGGTCCCCAGCCCCTGGAGGTGGGCGGGCGCGATGTTGGTGAGGACCGCCACGTCGGGCGCCGCGATCGACGCCAGCTTCGCAATCTCCCCCGGCAGGCTTGTACCCATCTCCAGCACTGCGACGTCATGTTCCGGGGAGAGCGCGAGCAGGGACAGCGGCATTCCGATCAGGTTGTTCCGGTTCCCCGGATTCTTTAGAACGTTCCTGGTCCGGGAAAGGAGCGCGATGAGCATCTCCTTCGTGCACGTTTTTCCGGAGCTGCCCGAGATCCCCACGAGGGGAACGTGGCGGAGCCGCTCCCGATGCGCCCTGGCAAGGTCTCCCAGCGCCTCTACGGGGCTGCGCACGATGAATACCGGCTTCCCGGCGAGGATCTCGGGGGGGATCTTCCGTGCCCCCTCCTCCGACACGATCGCCGCCTGCGCCCCCCTGCGGATCGCCTCCCCCACGAAGTCGGCGCCGTCGACCCGCTCCCCGGCAAGGGCGACGAAGAGGCCCCCGGGCGTAACGTCCCTGCTGTCGGTGGTCACGGCGCCGATCGGGTCGCGGGTGGGAATTCCCCCCCCCTCCCGCAGCGGATGGAGGACCCCGATCACGTCCCCGAGCGTCAGCCTACCCGCCACCGGCCAGAATCGACCTGACCGTTTCCCTGTCGTCGAACGGCAAGCGTCGGTCCCCGATGAGCTGGACATTCTCGTGTCCTTTCCCGGCTACCGCAATCGTGTCCCCCGGCCGGGCAATTTCGAGCGCCCGCGCGATAGCCGTTTTTCTGTCCGGGATAACCAGGTAATATCCCTTGTCCCACGAGACGGGCCCCGTCGCCTCCAGGCAGCCTTCCGAGGCGATTCCCGGGATGGTGTCCGAAAGGATCGCCCCGGGGCTCTCGTTCCGGGGGTTGTCGGAGGTGAGGATCACCACGTCGGACCTGCGTGCCGCGATATTGCCCATCTCCGGCCGTTTCGTCCTGTCCCGGTTCCCTCCGCACCCGAAGACGGTGATCAGCCTCGCGTCGGCAAGCTCCCCGAGAGCGGTGAGCAGGCGGTCGAGCCCTTCCGGGGTGTGCGCGTAATCCACGAAAATGTGGATTCCCCGGTCGTTTTGGATCTCCTCCATCCTGCCGGGGATCGCCGGTAATTTCTCGACCCCTTCGCGGATCACCCCGGGATCGATGCCGAGCAGGATCGCCCCGCAGACGGCCGCCATGATATT
>JBAUKK010000186.1:0-4477 GCA_049577645.1 Candidatus Deferrimicrobiaceae bacterium | reverse complement strand
CCCAGGAACCGGCCGGAGGATGCGGAGATCTCCCGGATCCGGGGATCTCCGGCCGCCGGCAGTCCGCCGCGGACCCTGATCGTCTCCCCTTCCCGCCGGAAGGCGATCCCCCAGCCGTCCGGGTGGTTCCCCCCCCCGCGGCGTTCCCACCGCTCGACCAGATTTCCATGAAGGCAGAACCGTTCCAGGTGGCCCAGAAGGGGGGACAGGTCGAGGGGGAGGTCGGATGCGACGGCCAGCATGCGGCACATGGCGTTATGGCGGGTGCGGCCGGGTTGGGGCCCCTTCCGAGAGACGATGGTAGCCCTCGCACCGGTCGCGGCCCCTGTTCTTCGCGGCATACATCGCCAGGTCGGCGCGGCGGACGATCTCGTCGAGGCCGACCCCCTCCTGGTATGCGGCGATGCCGATCGACGCGGTCACCGTCACCGGCGCTTCCCCGGGGACGGGAACGAATGTGTGCCCGGAGAGCCGGCCCCGGAGCCGCTCCGCCGCGATCATCGCGCTGGAGGAGTCGGTTTCCGGCAGAAACACCACGAACTCCTCTCCCCCGAACCGGAACCCGGTGTCCATCGACCGGAAGGAGCCCCGGATCAGCTCCGCCAGCGTCTGCAGCAGGGCGTCCCCTTCCGCATGGCCGAACCGGTCGTTGTAGGACTTGAAGTGATCGATGTCGACCATCAGGATCGAAAAGGGAACCTTATTCCGGGCGCTCCGCTCGATCTCCTGCTGGGCGATCGACTGGAAGTGCCTTCGGTTGTAGAGGCGGGTCAGCGGATCGGTGATCGACAGGAGACGGAGCTCCTCCTCGTGAAGCTTCCAGGCGGAGATGTCGCGGAGGATCGCGGTCAGCACCGGGGTTTCCTCCGTCGTCCTGGATTTCGACAGGGAGATGTGGAGCGGCAGCGGGTCGCCGTTCTTCTTCAGGGCGGTGATCTCGACCGTTTTCTCCTCCGGCCGCTCCGTGTCCGTGAGGGCGTAGCGGACGATCTGGCCCCAGTTCTCCAGGTAGGCGGGGGGGAACAGGCGGTGGATATCCATCCCCGTCATCTCCCCGTGACCGTACCCGAGCAGTTCCTCCGCGGCCCGGTTGGCCATCCGGATCCTCCGCTCCTCGCCGACCGTCAGGATCCCGTCCCGGGCCGTCTCGATGATCCCGCGGAACCGGGCTTCCGATTCCCGAATGTTCCGCAGGATTTCCTGCCGGGCGGAGATGTCCTGGAAGAACCCGACCGTGCCGACCTCCGTTTCCCGGTCGTGGAGAAGGGCGCAGGATAGACGGATCGGGATTCGCTGCCCTTCCCGGGAGACGACCGTGGTTTCGAAATCGACCAGCCGCCCCCGCCCCCCGTACTGGTCGGAATAGATATGTTCCTTGATCTTCCGGGCTTCACCGGGCGGGTAGACGCGGGATACGTGGAGTTTCCCGAACACCTCCTCCTGCCGGTAGCCGAAGATCCGCTCCGCCCCGGGGTTGAAGAGGAAGATGTTCCCGCGGGGGTCGTTCGCGATGATTCCGTCCGGGCAGGTGGAGAGGATCTTTTCGAACTGCTCCGATTTCAACCGGAAGCTCTCCTGCAGAAGCGTGAGTTCGGTGACATTGCGGGAGGTCTCGATCACGCGGGTGATCGTTCCGTCCCGGTCCAGAATGGGGTAGGCGGTGAGGCGGATATACTCCCGGGTCCCATCGGCGGTCTGGTGCACGTGGGTGACCGTCGAGGGGTTGCCGGTCGCGAGAACGTTGACCATCGGACATTCCGTTTCGGTGATGTGGCAGGGCTGGCTCTCCCGGTGCGTCACCTCGTAGCACCGTTTCCCGATCAGGCTTTCGCCGGCCACTCCGTGGGAATCCCGGAAGGAGCGGTTGGCGTACAGGATCCGGTACTCCCGGGGATCGAGCACCACGATCTTCTCGGTGATGCTGTCGACGAGCAGCGTGAGGAATTCGCTGTCGGTTTCGAACAGCGGCGTGGTCATAGGTTCCATATCGGATGATGTCCCCGCGGGATTTACCGGAATCTCCGAAGACGTGTGAGGTTTTGCCACCGTCCCCCCGGGGTCTTCCTGCCTGGTGATCGCAATATACCATCGTACGATCTTCTCCGCAGAGCCTTTCGAAAAAACATGAATGGAAGCGGAAGATGTATCTTATAATACCCGAAACAGAAAGCTTCCTGACAAGCGCGGATCCAAGACCGTTTCCCGTTTCGGATCGAATTTCCCGAGAATGGGAGGGAGCGTTTCCGTTGGCGCGGGGAAGGCGCTTCGGTCGGGAATGGGGGTGGAATGGCCTCTTGGGGAAACCTGCAGCCTCTGTCGACAGAGTTTTATACCCTTCTCCGGCACGGTCTGTTCCTCGTCCTGTTCCTCCATCTTCCCTTTCTCGGGTTCCTCATCGGCGGATCGACCCTCTCCCTCCTCCTGGACTTTCTGGGGAAGGAAAAACGGGACCCGTCCTATCTGCGCTTCTCGCAGGAGCTGATGCGGACCGTCCTGATCAGCAAATCGGCCCTTTTCCTGTTCGGCCTCGTCCCTCTGCTGCTCGTCTGGTTCGTCTTCGCGCGGGTCCTCTTCGACGCGTCCCCGCTGCCGTGGCAATTCTGGGCCGTGATCCTCGGCGTCCTCACCTCCGGATTCGCCCTTCTTTCATTGTACCGGTCAGCCCGGGGCCGCGCGATGGACCTTTCCCCGATGTCCGCCGCCACCGGCGCCGCCGGCCTGCTGGCGGTGATCCTCGCCTTTTTCCTCTTTTCCGTCGGGTACGGAATTCTCTTCAATCCAGGGAAGTTGCCTCTTCTCCAGAAGCAGATCCGGTTTTTCCTCTCCTGGAACGCCGTGGTGAAGTTTTTCCTGTTCCTCGCCTTCTTTTTCGGGATGACCGGCGGGGCGATCCTCCTTCTTTGCGGCCGGCCGGCGGTAGGGGGTGAGGGGACGGGAGCCGAGTACCGGGGGCTTGTACATCGATTCGGCGTGAATCTTACGTTTCTTGCGACCCTTGTCCTCCCCGTGTTCTTGCTGTTGGACCTGGTCACCCTCCCGGAGGTTGCGCTCTCGGCGGAAGTGTTCGTCTCTTCGGCGGTCGTCCTCCTTCTTTCGCTTGCGGTGTGCCTGACCCTTTTCCTGTTCGACGGGAAGGGGGAAGGGCCGGGCGCGCGGGTTGTTTTCCTGTTCGTCCTGATCTTTCTCGCGATGCTTCTGCACGACGACGCGGCGGTCGGAAACGCCTACCAGGACCGGGTCGCCTTCCTAACGATGCAGGAAGCGGCGGTGATGGTCGAAGCGGGAAAGGAGGCGCACCGGGAAGAGCCTGCGGCCGCCGAGCAGACGGAGGCGGATGCGGGGAAGGCCGTATTCGAAAAGATCTGCGCGGGTTGCCACCGGTTCGACATCCGGGTCGTCGGCCCGCCGCTTTCCGAAGTGGTGCCGAAGTACGGCGGCGACGCGGAGAAGCTGGAAGCATTCATCCGCGCACCGGTCAAGGTGAACCCGGATTACCCGTCCATGCCCAGGCTCGGGCTCCCGGAGGAAGAAATCGACGCCGTGGCCCGATACCTGATCGAAACGGTCAAAGCCGGAGGGTCGTCGTGACCCATTCCCCGGTGGCGGAGTAGACGTTGGAGAAAAACGTGCGAAAACCGTTAATCCTTCTCGCCGTGACGGCCTATTTCGGGGTCCTTCTTCTGGTCGCGGCGGGGCTCTGGGTTTCCTGGCAACGCGCGGGGGTTGCGCCGGACCAGCCGATCGCTTTTCCCCACACGATCCACGTGTCGAAACTCAACCTTCCCTGCAATTTCTGCCATATCTACGTCGACCGGTCGAGGCATGCGGGCGCTCCGTCCCTGGAAACGTGCATGTCCTGTCACCGGGCGATCGCGACGGACAGGGCAGAGATCCAAAAGCTCACACGGTATTACCAGGAGAAGCGGCCCGTCGAATGGAACCGGGTCTATTCCCTTCCGGAACACGTCTACTTTTCCCACAAGAGGCACGTCAAGGCGGGGGTGGACTGTTCGGAGTGTCACGGGAAGGTGGGTACCATGAAAAAGATCCGCCGGGTGGGTACGCTTACGATGGGGTGGTGTGTTTCCTGCCACAGGGCAAGAGGGGCCCCCCGGGACTGCACCACCTGCCACAAGTAGGGGGAGCGAAGGGATGAAACGTAGGGATTTTCTGCGGGTTCTGGGAATACTGTCGGGTTCGACCCTGTTGTCATCCTGCGGGTCCCGGAAGACGAAAGACTTCGTCTCCTCCGTTCTGCCCCCGGAAGAGGGGGGCATCCCCGGAGAGGCGTATTTTTCCCCCTCCACCTGCACGGAGTGTCCGGCAGGCTGCGGCCTGTCGGTAAAGCTTCGGGAAGGATGGCCGATCAAGCTCGAAGGCGCGCCGGGACATCCCGTAAACGACGGGGGCCTGTGCATCCGCGGGCAGTCCTCCCTCACCCGCCTCTATCATCCGAAACGGGTGAACGCCCCCATGC
>JBAUKK010000185.1:0-8876 GCA_049577645.1 Candidatus Deferrimicrobiaceae bacterium | reverse complement strand
GGTTGAAACGCCGGGGGGCGGGGGAGGCAGGGAGGGGAGGCGGCCCCGTGGGGGACCTCTACGTCGTGGTCTCCGTGCAGGACCATCCGTTCTTCAAGAGGAACGGGCACGACCTGATCTGCGAGGTGCCGATCACCATCTCGCAAGCGGCTCTCGGCTGCGAGGTCGAGGTGCCCACGCTTGCAGGAAAAAAGAAGCTCTCCATCCCCCAAGGGACGCCGTCCGCCAGGGAATTCATCCTTCGGGGCGAGGGGGTTACGGTCATTAATTCCCACCGCAGGGGGAACCTCGTGGTGCGTGTCGTGATTGACGTCCCCAAGAAACTCACGAAACGGCAAAAGGAGCTGCTGACCGAGTTCCAGCAGATTGCCGAGGAATCGCCGGGTCCCGCTTCGCTGAGCTTTTTCGAGAAGGTCAAGGAGATCTTCGGTTGAACATTGATTGCTCCGGGAGGCAGAGGGCAAAACGAATTGTTTTCCTCCTTGCGGTTCTTCTCGCCGTGACGGCGCACGCGGAGGAGCCGAAGCCTCTCCTTGGCGTTTTTTCGGAAACCGTACCGGTCGAGCGACTCGACGGGACGACGGGAGCGGCGGAAGGGGTCGGGAAGGGAAGCGTTCCCCTCCTTCCCCTGTGGCGGGCAGAGACGGAGTTTCAGTCCGGGAACGCCGCCGGGGCCCTCCCCCTGTTTCTCGACCTCGCGTATGCCTATTCCGACGACGAGCGAAAGGGGTTCGTCTGGATGAGGATTGCCGAGCTTCTACTGGGAAAGGGAGAGCTCAAGCAGGCGCTCGACGCGGCGGACAGGGCGATTCTTCTGACCAGGGCCCGCTTCCTTGCTCTTTCCTCGATGGATCTGAAGTACCGGATCTACCAGCGCCTGGGTTGGGGGGGAGAGGCACGCGAAATCGCGGCGTACCTCCTGGGTCAGGGATACATAAACGAGGAAGCGTCGGATCTTCTCACGGAGATGGCCCGCGCGGACGGCCGGGCGGGCAGGATTTCCGTAGCGTTTTCCGAGTACCGGCAGGCGATCGCCGCCGCCGCGTCCGACCCGGTAAATGTGTTAAGCCTCAGGCGGGAGCGGGAGGCCCTGATCAACGGGCTGACGGGCATCCTTGCCCTCCGGGAAATCGCCGAGTCGGAGAAGGAATTCGAAGTGCGGAATCTCCTGTATCTTCGGCTCGCGCAGGTCGCCGTCCGGAATGGATTCACCGGCATGGGTGCCTTCGCCCTGGAGAAGGCTTCCCGCGGAGGAGGGGCGTCGGGGGAACTGGCGGCCCGGGAACTGGCCTGGCTGGAGAGGGTCCTCTATTACCGTCCCAAGATCAAGGGGCTCGTTCCCTTGAGCGGTAAGTACGGGGATATCGGGTTTTCCGTGCTCGCCGGGGCGGAGGTGGCGCTTCGCCAGTTGCGCGGCCAGGAAGCGGAAGTTTTCTCGCCGGTACTCATCTGGACGGATACCGGGGGACAGCCCGAGAGGGCCCGGGAGCAATTTCAGGCTGCCGCCCGCGACCGGTCGGTTGTCGGTTTTATCGGCCCGCTGACGGGCGAGGAGGGGCAATCCGTAATCGTCGCTTTCAACTCGGAATCTCCCCCGGCCCTCTATCTGGGACAGAAGATGATCCCGGAGAAGCCGTTTTTCTACCGTTTCGGGCTCACCCCCCGGCAAGAGGCGCTGGCGGTGCTTTCCCACCTGGCGAGGGCCGGCGCGGACGACCTGATTCTTTTCTACCCCGATAACGGCTACGGCCGCGGATTCGCGGACGCGGTCAACTCTGCCGCCGGGGAGATGCGCATTCGGGTGGGCCGCACTGTTTCCTACCTCCCGGACACGAGCGATTTTACGGAAGCGATCCGGCAGGGGTTCGGAAGTGCCGCCCTCTCCTCCCGGTCCTCCGGGAAAAAAAGCGGAGCGTCGCATCTGTACCAGGATGCGATCGTCATCGCGGACAGGTGGGAAAAAGTGTTTCTCCTCGCTTCCCAGCTCCGGTTCTACAACGTGTACCTTCCCCTGGCCGGGTTTTCGGGTTGGAGCGATGAAAGGCTCCTTAAAAAGGCCGGGACAGCCGTGGAAGGGTCCGTGTTCTCCGTGGATTACGCCGGTGCGTTACCGGGGTTCCTGGGAGAGAAGTTTCGCAAGGAGTACCAGGAAGCGATGGAGCGCGCGCCCTCCCGCTTCGATGCCATGGGATACGACGCTGCCCTTCTGCTGGCGGAATCGTTCCATCTCGATGCCGAACGGGATTCCCAACCGGCGGGGGAACGGACGCGGGAGAAGCTCCCCATCCTGGGAACGTTCCGGGGTGTGACCGGGACGTTCCAGTTCGGACCCGACGGGGAGATGCGCCGAAAGGTCTCCCTCCTGGGCGTCGAACTCGGGACCTTCGTGCCGATCACGGATCCGTAACCCTATCTCTCATGGGGCGCCGGTGGGAAGAAGAGGTCAGGGAGGTGTTCGCGTTGGGCGGACCACTGGCCCGCGCGCTTGCCGGGTTCGAGCCCAGGCCCGGCCAGTTGCGGCTTGCCTCCGCATGGGCGGAATCCCTCGCCCGCGGAGAGATCCTGGTGGCGGAGGCGGGGACAGGCAGCGGGAAAACGCTCGCCTATCTGGTCCCCTCCGTACTGTCGGGCCGAAAGACGATCGTCTCCACGGGGACGAAGACGCTTCAGCAGCAGATCGTCGAAAACGACGTCCCCCTCGTCCGGGAGACGTTGCGAGCCCCCTTTTCCTGCGTCGTGGTGAAAGGGCGGGGGAATTATCTCTGCCGCCGCCGGTGGAAGCGTTTTGCCGCCGAGCCGCTCTTCGAGTTCTCCCGGGAGGCGGGGCATTACGAGAGGATGTGCCGTTTTGCCGAGACGACGCAGACCGGCGACATCTCCGAATGTCCGGGCATCCCCGACGACTTCCATGCCTGGTCGGAGGTCAACGCCCGGAGCGAGACCTGCGACGCCTCGTCCTGCCAGGATACCGAGCGGTGCTTTCTGACGGAAATCCGCCGCCGCGCCCATGCGGCGGACCTGGTAGTGGTGAACCACCACCTCTACTTTGCCGACCTGGCGGTCCGGAGGAAGAGCGAGGGAGCTCCCGACCCGGCAGGAAGAGGGGGCTGGAGCAGGGGAGGGGAAGTCCTCCCCGCAGCCGACGCCGTGATCTTCGACGAAGCCCACGGCATCGAGGAGACCGCCTCCTCCTTCTTCGGGGTCTCCGTCTCGCTCGCGCGTGCACAGGAACTGTTCCGGGATCTCAAACGCGCCGCTGCGAGGGACGAGAAGGCCTGGCGGCTCGTTCCTTCCGCAGCGGAAGAGTTCCGGAGGGCCGCGGATGCCCTGTACCGGTCGGTGGGGAGCGGTGACGGAAGATTTTTTCTCCCCCGGCCGGGAACGGACAGGACCTTCGACCGGCTCTCCGCGGAACTTCTCCGGACGGGGGAGGAACTGTCCCGGGCCGTATCCGCCACTCCGGTATCCCTGTCCCTGGGGGGGGACGACGCGGGGGAGGCGGAGTCCCTCCTGCGCCGTGTCGGTTCCTTCGTGGAGGACTTCACATCCCTCCACCAGGCGGAGCCGGCGACCGCCGTCGTGTGGGGTGAGCGGAAGGGAAACGCCGTGGCGCTCCAGAGGACTCCCGTCGAGGTCGCGACGCTTCTCGCCGACGGGTTGTGGAGCGGGGGATACCCGGTCCTCCTGACGTCTGCCACCCTCTCGATTTCCGGGACTCTTTCCTATTTCCGGGAACGGGTGGGGCTTGCCGAGGTTGATGCAAGGGAACTGATCGTGGATAATGAATTTGACTTCGCAGGGAAAGCGCTGGTTTACGTACCTGCCGGCCTTCCCGAACCCGGCGACGACGCGTTCCCGACATCTGCGGCAGGGGAAATCGCGGAAATCCTGGGGTTATCCGGCGGCGGCGCGCTCATTCTCTGCACGAGTTACCGGACGCTCGGCGCGCTGGTGGAGATATTGAGAGATGTTCTTCCGCACCCGCTGCTTGTCCAGGGGGAGGCTCCGCGGATGCATCTGCTCAAGGCGTTCCGGGAGGATGCCGATGCCGTCCTGATCGGTACCGGAACGTTCTGGGAGGGGATCGACGTTCCCGGGGAATCCCTGCGGTGCGTGGTGATCGACAAGCTTCCCTTCGCCCCGCCGACCGACCCGGTGGTGACGGCCCGTATCCAGGCGATCCGGGACAGAGGCGGAGATCCCTTTGCCGAGTACCAGGTCCCCGAGGCGGTGCTGGCTCTGCGCCAGGGGATCGGGCGTCTGTTGCGGAGGAGCGACGATTTCGGAGTGATCGCCCTGCTTGACCACAGGGTGGTCACGAGGGGATACGGGGCGATTTTCCGGCAGAACCTGCCCGCAATGCCGTGGACCCGCGATCGGTCCGCGGTGTCCGATTTTTTCTTCCGTTTCGGGACAAACAGGGGAGAGGGCGGGAAGGAGAGGGCGTGATGATACGAAAGGCGGTGTTTCCGGCGGCGGGTTTCGGGACGCGGTTCCTTCCGGCGACGAAGGCGTCTCCCAAGGAAATGCTTCCCCTTGTGGACAAGCCGCTCATCCAGCACGGCGTGGAGGAGGCCCGCGCCGCCGGCGTGCGGGACATGATCATCGTGAACGGGCGGGGGAAATACGCAATCGAGGACCACTTCGACGTGGCCTACGAGCTGGAGGCCCTCCTCCAAAAGAAGGGGGACCGCGCCCAGCTCGCGGCGGTGCGGAAGATCACTGAAATGGCCGACTTTTTCTACGTGAGGCAGAACATGCCCCTTGGCCTCGGCCACGCGGTTCTTCGCGCCAAGGATCTCGTCGGGGAGGAGCCGTTCGCCGTAATCCTCTCCGACGACGTGATCGACTCGAAGGTCCCCGTGCTGCGCCAGATGATCGACATCTACGAACGGCACAGCGCCGACTCGGTCCTGGCGATTCAGCGGGTTCCCCGGGATCAGGTTTCCCGGTATGGCATCATAAAGGGGAAACGGATTGCAAAGAGAGTCTTCGAGGTGCAGGACATGGTTGAGAAGCCGAAACCCGCCAAGGCCCCGTCGGACATGGCGATTATAGGCCGGTACATCCTTTCCCCCGACATCTTTCCTGCCCTGGAGGCGACCCGGCCCGGTGCGGGGGGAGAGATTCAGCTGACCGACGCGATCCGCTCTCTTCTCGCCAAGGAACGGGTGCTTGCCTACGAGTTCGAGGGGGTTCGGTACGATGCGGGAAACAAGCTCGGGTTCCTGATGGCCAATATCGTGTTTGCGTTGAAGGATCCGGAGCTGGGACCGGGGCTCCGCGCTTTTCTGAACAAGGAGAGAAAGCGATGAGCAAAACGTCCAGAAGGAAAAATTGGGAGGAGGGGGGGGATCCCGTTCTCCAGGAGAGGGCGGGAAGAGTGACGTTCCTCGACCCGTTCGGCGACCCGGCATTCCTCCCTCCCGCGGACGTCAACGAGAACGCCCGTGAGCTGGTCATCCGGGTGGAATTGCCCGGCGTTCGGGGGGATGAGGTTGCCGTCTTCGTGCAGGGCGAGAATATCGAGGTGGTCGGGGAAAAGAAGCGGGACTCGTGCGGATCCGATATCTCCTTCCTCTGCCTCGAACGGACCTTCGGCAATTTCCGGCGGACGTTCGAGACGGTCGGCTGCCTCAACATGGGGCTTGTGAAGGCGGTGTTGAAGGACGGCGTTCTGGTGCTGAGCATCCCCAAGTGCGATGAACGGCGGGGGAAGAGGCGGCGCATCGCGGTGGCAACGGAAGAGGGCTAGCGATATTCTTCAAGAATGCGGGGGAAGAACAGGGATGGCAGACGAACCGATCCGGAAGGATGATCCGCAGGAAGGGGAAAGCGGCGCGCAGGAGGCCGAGGTCCCCGCGGCGAAGGAAGAGGCAGCGATCAAGGAAGCCAAGGAGTCCGCGCCGGAGATCCCGGGCGTTCTTCCCCTTCTCCCCGTGCGGGATATCGTCATCTTCCCGTACATGACGCTGCCCCTATTCGTCGGGCGGGAGGCTTCGATAGCGGCGGTGGACGAGGCGCTCGGCCGCGACCGGTATATCTTCCTGGCGACGCAGAAGGATCCGTCTCTGGAGGAGCCGAAGCCCGAAGACCTGTATCGGACGGGAACCGTGGCCATGATCATGCGGATGCTCAAGCTCCCCGACGGTCGCCTCAAGATTCTGATCCAGGGCGTGGTCAAGGGCCGGATCGTGGAGTTCATCGAGGAAAAACCCACGGTGCGCGTCCGTATCGAGCGGATGGTCGAGGGGACTGTCCGGGAGGGATCCCTCGAAGTGGAGGCGCTCATGCGCGCCAGCCGGGAAAAAATCGAGAAGATCCTTTCCCTGAAGAACATGCCGGTCGAGATCCTGATGGTTACCGAGAACATCGATAATCCGGGGATCCTGGCCGATCTTGTCGCGAGTAACCTGCGGCTGAAACTCGAGGAGGCCCAGGGGGTGCTCGAGGAAGGGGACCCCGTCGCCCGCCTGAAGATGGTCAACAACCTCCTCTCCCGCGAGCTTCAGCTCGCGGAGATGCAGGCGAAGATCCAGAACCAGGCCAAGGAGGAGATGTCCAAGAGCCAGCGGGAGTATTTCCTGCGGGAGCAGATGAAGGCCATCAAGACGGAGCTCGGCGACATCGACGGCAAGTCGGAAGAGATGGAGGAGCTCCGGCGAAAGATCAAGAAGGCCGGGATGCCCGAGGAGGTGGAAAAGGAGGCGGAGAAACAGCAGCGCCGCCTGGAGGGGATGCACCCGGACTCCGCGGAGTCCTCTGTGGTCCGGACGTACCTTGACTGGATGGTCGAGCTCCCCTGGAAGAAGGAGACGAAGGACAACATCAACCTCGCCAAGGCCAAGACGATCCTCGACGAGGACCACCACGACCTCGACAAGGTCAAGGAGCGGATCCTCGAGTACCTCGCCGTCCGGAAACTCAAGGACAAGGCGAAGGGACCGATCCTGTGCTTCGCCGGCCCCCCGGGGGTGGGGAAGACCTCGCTGGGGAAATCGATCGCCCGTGCGATGGGGCGCAAGTTCGTACGGATGTCCCTGGGAGGGATCCGCGACGAGGCCGAGATCCGCGGGCACCGGCGGACGTACGTGGGGGCGCTCCCGGGCCGCATCATCCAGGGGATGAAGCAGGCGGGCACGAGGAACCCGATCTTCATGCTGGACGAGATCGACAAGGTCGGGGCCGACTTCCGGGGGGACCCCTCCGCGGCGCTCCTGGAGGTTCTCGACCCCGAGCAGAACTTCTCCTTCAGCGACAACTACCTGAACGTCCCGTTCGACCTGTCGAAGGTGATGTTCATCACGACGGCGAACATCATCGACCCCATTCCGCCCGCACTCAAGGACCGGATGGAGGTGATCCGGATATCGGGCTACACCGAGGTCGACAAGCTTGCGATCGCCAAGAAGTTCCTCTTCCCCCGGCAGCGGGAGGAGAACGGGATCACGGAGAAGCAGATAAGGGTTACGGACAAAGGGATTCTGGCGATCATTCACGAGTACACGCGGGAGGCCGGACTGCGGAATTTCGAGCGGGAGATCTCCACCATCTGCCGGAAGGTGGCGCGCAGGATCGCCGAGGGGGAGAAGGGTCCGTTCACGGTGACCCACAGGAACCTCTCGAAGTTTCTCGGAGTGCCGAAGTTCCTCTCCGAGACGGAAGGGGAGCGGGACGAGGTGGGCGTGGCGACGGGCCTGGCGTGGACCCCCACCGGCGGCGACATCCTGTTCATCGAGGTGTCCCTCGTCAAGGGCAAGGGGGTGGTCACCATCACCGGGTCCTTGGGGGACGTGATGAAGGAAAGCGCGCAGGCAGCCATCACCTATACGCGGTCCCGCGCCGCCCTCCTCGGGCTGCCGAAGGACTTCCATGCCAATTCCGATATACACATCCACGTTCCGGCGGGGGCGATCCCCAAGGACGGTCCGTCCGCCGGGATCACGATCGCCACTGCGCTCATCTCCTCGCTGACGGGAATTCCCGTCCGCCACGATGTGGCGATGACGGGGGAGATCACCTTACGGGGCCGGGTGCTGCCGATCGGCGGGTTGAAGGAGAAGGCCCTTGCGGCCCTGCGGGCCGGGATCACCGAAGTCATCATCCCCGGACAGAACCGGAAGGACCTCGAGGAAATCCCGCGCAACGAGGCGAGACGGTTCCGGTTCACCCTGGTGGACAACATGGACGACGTCGTATCCAAGGCATTGAAGAAAAATCCGTTCCACGCCGTGACGCGAGGCAGGCGTGGCGGAGCGGCACGGGGGGTTCGGAAGAAAAAGTGAACGATACCGACCCGAATCCGGCGATTTCGCGCGACGCCGGTATATTCGGGGTCATCGATATTGCGGGCCGCCGTTTCGGCAGCGCCGTCCGCCTCCTGCCGGTAGGCGGGAGGAACTGACGCGCACAATGGAATGGTTTCTTCTTCCCCTCCTCTTCCTCGCGTCGGCATTTTTCTCGGCCACGGAGACGGCTCTCTTTGCGCTCCGCCGCGTCGATCTTCTGAAATGGAAGGCGGAAGGGAACCGGATGGCGGGCGTTATCGGTAAGATGCTCGAGTCACCGAGCCGTCTGATCTCGACGCTCTTCATCGGCAATGAATTCGCCAACGTCTCCATCTCCTCGGTTATTGCAGCCCTTCTGATCCCGGTCGTCCCTGCACACGGGGAGATCATCGCGCTCGCCGCCGGCACCCTCGGGATCCTGATCCTGGGGGATATCACTCCCAAGTGCATCGTGTGGCCGAGGGCGAAATCCTTCTCCCTCCTCGCCGCCCGCCCGTTCCTCTTGTTTTCCCGCATCGTCGCCCCGGTGCGCTACCTGATGGAGAAGTTGGCTGACGGGATTCTGCTCGTGCTGGGGGGGGGGAAGGT
>JBAUKK010000184.1:0-2127 GCA_049577645.1 Candidatus Deferrimicrobiaceae bacterium | reverse complement strand
CAGCTGCTGGACCGCTTCGGCCTGTGCGTGGAGGTTTCCGGGGAGAAGGAGATCGCGCTGCGGAAGCAGATCGTGGACCGGGTCCTCTCCTTCGAACGGGAGGAGCCCGGGTTCCTCGGAGAGTGGGGGAAAAGGGACAGGAACGTCCTTTCCCGGGTGACGGAGGGACGGGCCCGGCTGCCCGGCATCCCGATACCCGACCGGATCCTGAAGATGGTGACGGAGGCGGTCGCCACGCTCGGCGTGGCGGGGCACCGCGGGGATATCGCGATCCTGAAGAGTGCCCAGGCGCTTGCCGCCTTGCGGGGAGGAAGCGACCTCGTGGCGGGCGACCTGAAAGACGCCTTCCGTCTCGCCCTGCCGCACCGCATCCCGAGAAGCGGGGTCAGCGACCGCGCCGCGCGCCACGTGGAGCGCCTCCTTTCCTGGGCGTTTCCCGGGGAGATGAAGGAGGAGGACCGCGAGCCGTTCGTTCCCCTCCCGGACACGCCCCACGGGATGAAGCGGGCCGGTGTCGTATTTCGCACCCCGACCCGCTCGGACGAGGAACTGGAGCGGCAGGCGATCGAGCAGGCGTTGGCGACGAGACGTCGCAGCGAACAGGCGGGCGCGTCACGGGCGGCATCGCCGAATACCTGCGGCGACCCCGACTGCGACATCTGCCAGGGGTTCGTCGAGGAGAGCATGATCCTTCCTCCCGCGCCGTACCTGGTCCGGAAGATCGAGGTCCCGAAAGGCAGGAAGATGCTCGATGCCGCGGGGAAGCGCAGCCGTGCCAGGACGTCCGGCACCCGCGGACGGTACGTCCGGAGCGGTCCGTGGAAAAAAGGAAGGGACATCGCCCTGGACGCGACCCTTTTCTCCGCGGTGGCCAGCGGGCACGTGGATCCCGGTACGGGCCGGATCCGGTTCGCGGTGGAGGACCTGCGCGGGAAGAGACGGGAACGCAAGGTGGGGAACCTGATTCTCGTCGTTCTCGACGCATCGGCATCGATGGAGACGCAGAAGAGAATGGTGGCGACGAAAGGAGCGGTGCTGTCGCTGCTGCGCGACGCCTACGTGAAAAGAGACCGCGTGGGGCTGATCTCCTTCCGGGACACGGTCGCGGAGATCGTGGTGCCGCCGACCGGCTCCGCCTCCCTGGCCGCGATGCAGCTCACATGGCTCGCATCCGGCGGTACGACGCCGCTTTCCATCGGGATGTTCGCCGCGGTCAAGACGCTCGAGGTCGAGAAGGTCCGCGACCCCGGCCGCAAACCCCTCCTGGTGCTCATCACCGACGGGAGGGCCAACGTGGCGTACGTCGGGGGGGAGCCGCTCGAGGAGGCGGTGCGCATGGGGAAAATCATCCGCCGGATGGGCGTCACTTCCCTGGTCATCGATACGGACCGTATGATGATGGGGCCGGCGGCGCTTCGTGCCTCGATGGAGGCGACGGAAAAGGCGAAAAAAACGCGGGGGATCTTCTCCGGCGGACCGGCGAAGACGGTCGCCGATGCAATGGGAGCGAAATACCTGTCGCTGGCGGAGATGAGCCAGTCCGCCATCCTGGCGGCGATCCGCGCGCGTACGGTGATCTGAGGCCGATGTCCGGGACAGGTTGCCCGGTGAGGTTCGGCGGGATGGGGGAGGGAGAGATGGAACCGAGAATGTCGATAGGACGAAGGACGATCGAGGAGCGGTACGGGCAGATCGGGACCGGGAACAAGATCCTGTTTCTCGACGGGGTGCCGATGTCGCTGAAAAAAGTTTCCCGAAGGCTCATGATGCAGTATGAGGACCTGATCCCGATCGACGGAGGGACGCTTCCGGACGGTCGGTACTGGATCCGGTTCTACGAGGGGGAGCAGCGGAAGGTGCTCGCCCTCGAGTTTACGCGGGAGTTCGACATCGTGGGGGAGAACGGGGCGGACATCATGGACTGGCTCGGCGAGGACTATTTCCGGATCCACTGGCGGGTCTTCTGCCCTGCGGGCGGGGAGGAATGGCTGGGCGCTGACCTGGCGAAGGCGAAGAAGGGGGAATGAGATGCGTCTTTTTCCATTCAGCGCGATCGTGGGCCAGGATCTTCTGAAGAAGGGTCTTATGGTGAACGCGGTGGACCCCACGGTCGGCGGCGTTCTGATC
>JBAUKK010000183.1:0-9058 GCA_049577645.1 Candidatus Deferrimicrobiaceae bacterium | reverse complement strand
GGTGTGAAGGAGACGCCCTTGCCGTGCTCCGTGTTGAACCGTTCCAGGAAGTGCTCCGTGAGCGGAACGATGTCCTCCCGCCGGTTCCTGAGCAGGGGGAGGAAGATGGGAATCACGTTCAGCCGGTAGAACAGGTCCTCCCGGAACCGCCCCTCCTCGATCTGCCGCTCCAGGTCCGCGTTCGTAGCGGCGATGATGCGGACGTCCACCGAAATGGTCCGGCTGTCCCCGAGCCGTTCGAATTTCCGCTCCTGCAGGACGCGCAGCAGTTTCACCTGGGTGGGAAGGGGAATGTCGCCGACCTCGTCGAGGAAAATCGTACCGCCGGACGCCAGTTCGAACCGTCCTTTCCGGTCGTCGACGGCGCCGGTGAACGATCCCCGCTTGTGGCCGAAGAGCTCGGACTCCAGGAGCGTCTCGGGCAGCGCCGCGCAGTTTACCGTGATGAACGGATGGTCGGCCCGGGGACCCGCCATATGGATGGCGCGCGCGACCATCTCCTTGCCGGTTCCGCTCTCGCCGCGCAGAAGAACCGTGGCGCGGGAGGAGGCGACGCTCACCACCTGGCCGAAAACCTCCTGCATCCGCTTGCTCTGCCCGACGATGTTCTCGATCCGGTAGGTCTTTCGGATCTTTTTCTCGAACTCCTGCCGCTGGCGCTGAAATTCCTCCTGCAACCGGTCGATCGCCGCGTGCATCTTCAGCGCCTGGGCGATGAGGCAGCCGATGACCGTGAGCGTGCGCGCGTCCGCCTCCAGCGCCTGGGTACGTGCCCGCCCGATCCTCTCGGCGGCCAGTACTCCGAGGACCTCGTTCCCGATCTTGATGGGGACGGCGATGTAGGCAAGGGGGCCCGCGGGCGTCTTCCCGTGGGCCCGCGTTTTGTCCAGGAAGGTCGGCTCCTGCCGCACGTCAGGGATGGCGGTAGGCCCGCCGGACTTCATCGTCTTCCCGATGACGCCTTCCCCCCACACGTAGCGTGCGAGGGCGCGTTCCTCGGCCGTGTAGCCGGCGGACACCTCCATCCGGATCTCGCGCGTGCCGGGGTCAGGCAGGAGGATCGCCGCGCGGTCGAAGGCAAGCAGGCTCTGGAGGGTGCGGAGGGAGGTCCCCAGGGCCCGCGTGAGGTTCTGCGTGGAGGTGAGGATCTTCCCCACTTCGTAAATGGCGGAGATCTCCGCTTTTTCGGTCGCTATGCGGTCGGGCACGGGTTGATTATAACGCGGGGAAGGGGGAGGACGAAAATTGTAAGAGAGGCGGCTGCCGGAGGTATAATGCGGTCAACCCTTTCCGTAGACGGAACAATCGACGGTTCGGCCGTTTCCTGCGGTGCCCATTCGCGAGCGAGGAGAACAGGGGATGAGGAAGAAACAGGGGCATTTTCTCCGGGGGGCAAGGATTTTTCCTCCTCCGATCACGAAGGGGATCGGGGCGGTGGATCTCGTGGACAACCACTTCCTGGCCTTCAACGCGGGACGGCTGCGGGAAGGCGCGAAGCTGTATGCGGAGAAAATGCTCCAGCACGACGTCACGGTCGGCCTTTCCCTTTCCGGGGCACTCGTCCCCGCCGGGCTGGGGATGTCCTGCATCGTGCCGCTGATGCGGGCCGGGTTCGTCGACTGGGTCGTCTCGACCGGGGCGAACCTCTACCACGATGTGCACTTCGGGCTCGGGATGAGGATGCACGCGGGGTCCCCGTTCCTCGACGACACGGTCCTCCACGAGGAGGGAGTCGTCCGGATCTACGACATCCTGTTCGCCTACGAGGTGCTTCTCGACACCGATGCCTTTTTCCGGCGGGTGCTCGATGAGGAGGAGTTCCAGGGGGAGATGGGCACGGCGGAGTTCCACTTCCGGATCGGGCGGTACGTCGCCGAGCGGGAGAAAAAACTCGGGTTGGAGGAGGTGAGCGTCCTCGCAGCGGCCTACCGATGCGGGGTCCCCGTGTATACGTCGTCCCCCGGCGATTCCTCCATCGGCATGAACGTCGCCGCGATGCGCCTGTTCGGAAAGGGGACGGCGATCGACGTATCGGCGGACGTGAACGAGACCGCGGGGATCGTCTACGCCGCCAAGAAGGGAAAGGGGAAGAGCGCGGTCCTCATCTTCGGCGGGGGTTCCCCGAAGAACTTCGTGCTCCAGACCGAACCGCAGTTGCAGGAAGTCCTGGGAATCGCGGAGAAGGGGCACGACTTTTTCCTGCAGGTCACCGACGCCCGTCCCGATACGGGCGGCCTTTCCGGGGCCACGCCCTCCGAGGCGGTCTCCTGGGGCAAGGTCGACCCGGGACGGCTCCCCGACGCCGTCGTCTGCTACCTCGATTCCACGGTGGCGATGCCCCTGCTGACGGCGTACGTTCTGGACCGCGTGAAGAAGCGCCCCTTGAGGCGCCTCTACGACCACCGGACCGAGTTCGTTGCGGCCCTGGAGAAGGAGTTCCGGCGGAACTACATCGCCTGGAAAGCCGGGGGGAAGTGGCGCCCGGGCAAGTAGGGGGGCGAGGAGGCCGCGCCGGTTATCCGGCGCGATCCGGCCCCGGGTCGAGTTTCCCTCCCGCCGCGAGGGCCAGCAGCAGTTTTCCCGCAGCGTACGCGTCCGCCTCCGCACGGTGGAAAACCGCCCCGATTCCCAGCCGTCCGCAGATCGCGGAAAGGGAGTGATCGCGGAAGAGCCGGGTGCGCCGGGCGAGCGTCAGCGTATCGATGACGGGGTTCCCCGGCCACTCGCCGCCGGCGAGCCTTGCCTCCATTTGCAGGAACGACAGGTCGAACGGGGCGTTGTGGAAAACGGTCGTGTCCTCTCCCAGGAAAGCGAAGATCCGGGGGAACAGGTCCGGAAACGTGGGCGCGCCGATCACCATGTCGTCCGTGATCCCGTTGACGGCGGACGCGCCCGGGGAGATCGGCCGCAGCGGGTTCACGAAGGAGACGAGCGAGTCCACCACGGTCCCGCGCAGGAACCGGAGGAGCGCGATCTCGCAAACCCGGTGCCCGTCCGAAGGGGCAAGCCCCGTGGTTTCCACGTCGACGGCGACGTAGGGGAGCTCCACGAGGGGCGTTCTGTCCGGTCCCATACGGTCCATTATAGCCGGCGGCCCGCCGCGTGCGCCGTCTTTGTCCCCTTTTTCCGGTTGTGATATAAGAAACGGGGATCGTCATCCGATGGAGCGGAGGGGCCGATGAAAAAATGGAAATGCACCGTATGCGGGTACATCCACGTGGGCGATGAACCTCCCGACCCCTGCCCCGCCTGCGGAGCTCCGAAGGAGATGTTCACCGAGCTGAAATGAGCCTCCCCGGGGGAAAGGTCGCGCTGGTCACCGGAGGAGGCCGGCGCATCGGCGCGGCGATTTCCGGGAGGCTGGCCCGCGAAGGGTTCACCGTCGTACTCACTTACCGTGCCTCGCGCGGGCAGGCACGGTCCCTCGCCCGGGAGATCGGCGGGAGAGCGGTTCCCTTGGACCTCCTGCGCCCGGGGGGAATTTCCCGCCTCGCCGCCATGATCCAAAGGGATTTCGGACGCCTGGACCTCCTTGTCCATAATGCTGCGGTCTTCCGCCGCACGCCGGCGGGGGAAGTAGGGGCCCGTGACTGGGACGAAATCTTCGCCGTCAACCTGCGCGGTCCGTTTCTTCTCACCCAGGCGTTTCTCCCCCTCCTCCGGGCGACTCCCGGCGCAGCGGTTCTCTTCCTGGGGGATGCGGGTGCGGCACGAATGTGGCCCGGCTACCTCCCCTACTGCTTCTCCAAGCTGGCCATCGCGCACCAGGCGGAGGCGTGGAAAAAGATCCTCGACCCGCACGTCCGGGTGGGGATGGTGAAGCCGGGCCTCGCGCTCGCTCCCCCCGGGTTCCCGGAAGGCGAGTGGCTGCGCCTGCGCTCCCTCGGCGGGGTCAGGGGGCCGGATAGCCCCGGCAAGGTCGCCGGGGCGGTGTTGCGTTTTCTTCGCCGCCGCGGATATAATATTTGAGTATTCCGATTTTCCCGGAAATCCGAAAAGGAGAGCAGCCATGACCAAGTGGAGATGCAACGTGTGCGCGTACGTGTACGATCCCGCCGTGGGCGACCCCGAGCACGGCGTGAAGCCGGGGACCTCCTTCGCTAGCCTCCCGGACGACTGGTGCTGTCCTTTGTGCGGTGTGGGAAAGGAAGACTTTGAGGAGATCAAAGACTAGGGGAAAGGAAAGGATCAATGGAAACGGTTTCCCTGGCGCAAAACGTCCACTGGGTGGGGGCGAAGGACCCCGGCCTTACGGTTTTCGATATCGTCATCCCGACGGAATTCGGGACAACATACAACGCCTACCTGGTCCAAGGGACCGAAAAGACGGCCCTGATCGACTGCGTGAAGAAAGAGTTCACGGAGGACCTCTTCCGGAACATCTCCCGTTTCCTGCCGGTGGAAAAGCTCGATTACGTGGTGATCAACCACTCCGAGCCGGACCATGCAGGGGGGATCGTCGAGCTCCTCAAGCGAAACCCCAAGGTGACGGTGTACCTTTCCCGGTCGGCGAAGTCCTTCGTCGACCATCTCGTGAACGCGGAGTACCCGTTCCGGATCGTCAAGGACAACGAGGAGCTGCCCCTCGGCGGGAAGACGCTTCGGTTCCTCAACACCCCGTTCCTGCACTGGCCGGACACCATCCTCACGTATCTCGTCGAGGACAAGATTCTCTTCCCGTGCGATTTTCTCGGGGCGCACTACTGCAGCCCCGAGTTCTTCAACGACGAAATCCGCGAGCCTTCGAGTGTGCGCAAGGCGTTCGAGTTCTACTACGGCATGATCATGCGTCCCTACAAGGAGTACGTGCTCAAGGCGTGCGAGAAGATCAAGGACCTGCCGATCACCATGATTGCTCCGTCGCACGGTCCGATCCTTAGAAAAGATCCCCAATCCTACATCGCCTGGTACGAGGAGCGCGCCTCCGTCCTGTCGCGGGTGACGGGAAAGAAGGTGACCGTCGTTTACGCCTCGGCCTACGGGAACACCGCCGCCATGGCCGCCAGGGTGGCGGAGGGGGTGCGGTCGGCCGGAGTCAAGGCGACGCTGATCAACAGCGTCGAGGTTCCCATGAGCGAGATCATCGACGAGATCGAGACGTCGGCGGGGTTCCTCATCGGGACGCCCACGCTCAACTCGAACGTTCCCCACCCGATCCTGCATGTGATCGCGAACCTCGTCGTGCTGAACGTCAGGGGCAAGCCCGCGTCGGTGTTCGGGTCCTACGGATGGAGCGGCGAGGCGATCAAGACGGTCCAGGACATCCTGACCTCGATGCGTCTCAAGGTCGCCCCCGAGCCGATCCGGTTCCTGATGACCCCTTCCGAGGCGGATCTCGCGACGTGCGAGGAATTCGGAAAGAAGTTCGCCGGGATCGTCCAGGCCGGGTAGCACCGTTCCCCCTCACTTCTTCGGGGGGACGCCCTCCCGGCGGATCTCCCGTTCCGCCTCCTTGCGGATTTTCTTTCTCTTTTCCGATGCCTCGCCGCGGATCATTGCCTTGCATTCCTCGCAGATCGAACCCTCGAATATCTTTTCCTTCGCGCACACCATGCATCGTTTCGTTTCGCCTGCCATCGTCCCTCCTTTCTTCCGGAATGACGCGATATCCTGATGTAACGATAGTATCCTACAAGGGGCGGCGGAGGCAGTGCATCGCCGGGAAAAGGAGGGGACGATGGCACGAAAACGCGTAGCGAAGATTCCGGACAAGCCGCGGCGGGGTATTGTCCTTGTCCTGACGGGGGAAGGAAAAGGGAAGACGACCTCGTGTCTCGGCATGGCGGTCCGGGCCGTGGGATACGGGATGCGCGTCGCGATGATCCAGTTCATCAAGGGGTCGCTGCATTACGGGGAGCTCGACGGCGCGAAGCGGCTGGCCCCCGAGTTCGAGCTGACTCCCATGGGAAAGGGGTTTGTGGGGATCAGGGGGGATTCCCTTCCGTTCTCCGACCACGTCGCGGCGGCGGGAAAGGCCCTCGCGACCGCCCGGAAGAAGATGCTGTCGGGAAAGTACGACGTCATCATCCTCGACGAGATCCACGTGGCGGTTCACCTGGGACTGGTCGCCCTGCCGGATCTTCTCGCTCTGATCCGGGAGAGGCCCGATAATGTCCACCTGATCCTCTCCGGCCGGCACGCCCACGAGGAGGTCGTTCGCCTTGCCCATCTCGTGACCGAGATGCGGAACATCAAGCACCCCTACGAGCTTGGGATCGAGGCGGAGAAGGGAATCGACTACTGAGCCCACCGTCCTTCGGCTCTCTCGCCGGCCCCCGGGGACCCTGGCTCGCGGAGGGCTTCGCCTCCGCTACGCTCGCGACCTGCGCCCGCTCGCTGCGGTTCCGCTCGCCGGAACGGACCCCGCCAGGCGGGGATACTTCTCTCTCGCTCCACACGCCGCTTCGCGGAACCCCCCGCATCGCCTAAGGGTCCCCCCGGTTGCATCCGGTGCCGGAGGGGGGGTTCTCCGCGCGGCGGGAGCCGGCTACTTCGCCCTTTCCAGCAGCGACGATCCGTAGAGCAGACCGAAGTAATCCTCGGTGTTCTTTATGTAGAGCTTCCCCCCGCCGGCCATGTTCTCCCCGGCGAGCTGCCCCTGCTTCATCGCGCTGCGCCACCCGAAGTTGATACGGCTCTCGCGGCGGTTGATATCGAACACCTCGGCGCAGTCGCCCGCCGCGAAGATGTTGGATACGTTCGTCAGCAGGTACTCGTCGACCAGGATCCCCGCGCCGACCTTCACCCCGCTTCCCTCGAGGAAGTGTACGACGGGGAGCCTCTCTGTGGCGACCACGATCATCTGGCAGCGGATCTCCTCCCCGCCGGCCGTGTATATGAGGAAGGTTCTCCCGTCGAGATCGAGTACGTCGGCGATGTCCGCCCCCTCCTTGATCGTTACGCCGTTGTTCCGGAGCGATTCCGCGACCTTCGCCTCGAGCTCGCCGGATATCGGATTCCCGAACCGGGGAAGACCCGGATTGATCCAGATCACCTGCTGCCCCAGCTTCCGAAGCGCCCGCGACGCCTCGAGCCCCAGGTAGCCCGGCCCGTACACCACCGATACGTCGGAGCGGAGAGCGCGCGCCTTGATCCGGAGGGCGTCGCTCAGGGAGTTCAGCGACAGGAACGCCCCGAAGCTTCCCATCAACGCCAGGGGAAGGATCGGCTTTCCGCCCGTGGCGACGCAAAGAAAGTTGTACGTCTCCTCGCTTCCGTCCGAGAAGAGGATCCGGTTCTTGGCGGCGTCCACCCGCTTTGCCCGCTTGCCGGCCCTGACCTGGATCCCTTCGGCGGCGAGGTCCTTGGCCTGGGGGTCCGGGATCGCGGAGGGGTCGGCCTGGCCGGAGATGATGTCAGGGAGGTTGGGCCGCATATAGGGGGCGGCGAACTCTTCGGTGACGATGACGACTTCGGCGTCCTTCTCCATCTTCCGGGCGGCCTTCGCCGCCGCGATGCCTGCCGGGCCGCTTCCGAGAATCAAGTGGCGCATGAAGAAAATCCTCCATGGGTGGAATTCTAACGGGAAAGATACATAGTAATGCGAGCCGGGGGAAAAGGAAAATCGAAATTCACGTACCCGGCGACATCCGTGAATCCCGCGAAAGGCGGAGTTCCGCGTCCGAGGAGACGGTCCACAGGCTCATGTGGCGGCAGGCCCCGGGGATCGGCCCGGATAACGTAAAGTTTCCGCCCCGTATTTCCGATATGGAAGATGTCGGTATGTTTTCGTATTGACGGCAAGAAAAAACGTATTCATGCTCCGGAAACTTCCACCCGGGCAGGGAAGGAAAGCAATGATCCATCCGGAGAGGAAAGGACGCCCGCCCGGGATTTCCGCGGAGGCCGCCCCCGGGGGGACAATGGCGCGGAAATTCGTCGTCGCGTTTTCGGCGATGTTCATCATCCCGATGCTGCTTTCGGCGTATCTCTTCTCCGGGCGCACCGATATCCTCAGCGGGGGCTCCGTTCAAATACCCCTGTTGTCCGTCTGTGTGCTGGCCCTGGGCCTGGGAGGGTTCTTTCTTGTCCGGTCCGTCGTACATGCGATGCTGCGTGTGTCGAGGGACGCCTCCGCCATCGCCGAGGGGGACCTGAACGCACGCCTGGACACGGAAGTGGAAGGGGAGATCAGCGAACTGGCCAGAAATTTCAACAGGATCACCAGCCGCCTGCAGATGACGATCGACAGCCTCCAGACATCCAAGGGCCAGATCCAGACCCTGCTGTCCCAGGTCTGCCTCACCTTCGGACAAAACAGCGACGTGACCCACATGCTGGAGGTCTTTCTGAAGTCGCTTCTCTCCCTGATGGGACTCGAAATGGGGGCGATCTTCCTTCCGTCTCCCGACGGGAAGGAACTTGCGGTTCACGCCTCGATCGGGTTGCGCGAGGAAGATCAGTCCACCGCCATCCTCAAGGGGAAAGGGATCGTCGGATGGGTGGCCACGCACGGACAGCTTGTGACCACATCCGAATCGATGCCCTGGGCCAGGGCGGAAGGGTTGACGACGCTCGAAAAAGGAATGCCCTGGGCGATCCATATCCCTTTGTGTGCCCGCGGAAAGACCTACGGCGTGATGAGCATCGGGTTGGCCAAGGGAAAGCGGGAGATCACGGGCGACGACCTGCTCATGATCCAGAATCTCGCCACCCAGATCGCAGGCGCCCTCGAGAACGCCGAATTGAGGGGTAACATGGAAAAAACCTACGTGGAAACGGTTTCCGCCCTGGCGACGGCCGTGGAGGCGCGGGACAAATACACGAGAGGTCACTCCCGGCGTGTGACCGAGTTCTCCGTGGAGATCGCGCGGCGGATGGAGTTGCCGGAGGCGTTTGTGAAGGATCTGGAGGCGGCGGCACTGCTTCACGACATCGGCAAGATCGGGATCCCGGACCACATCCTGCACAACAGCGGGGTCCTTCCTCCGGACGGTCTCCAGTTCATTATGGAACATCCGATCGGGGGGGAAAACATCCTCAAGCCCGTGGGATCTCTCGGCCGGCTCTGCCCGATCGTCCGCCATCACCATGAGAGGTACGACGGGGAAGGGTACCC
>JBAUKK010000182.1:0-5029 GCA_049577645.1 Candidatus Deferrimicrobiaceae bacterium | reverse complement strand
CCCTTCCTCCGGTCCCGCCGGTTCCGGAATTCTCTCCTCCGGTACCGGTCCCTGTCCCACGTCCCGTGCGCGTCAGAATGGAGGAGAAACCCGCCGCTCTTCTGCTCAGGGGCGAATCGATGCGTGTCTGGAACGCGGGCGGAAGCCTGATCGCGATGGAGAATGGAGACGTGAGGGTCCGAGCAAGCGGGGACAGGATCGGGTGGGGCGAGTCGACGCTGTTTGAATCCCCGATCGACGTGTGGGCGCCCGGCGGCTTGAAGCTGGAGGGGCGGCGTCTCCCCGGCAGGATCCGTATTTCGGCCCAAAACGGCGGGATCCGGGTGGTGGCGGTCGTGCCGCTGGAGGAGTACGTCGCAGCCGTTCTGTCGCGCGAAGCGGCCCCCTCCTTTCATCCGGAGGCGCTTTCCGCCCTGGCCGTCGCGGTGCGCACGTACACCCTTATTGCCATCGCCGCCCCGCGCGACCCGGACTATGACCTCGTGGCAGGCGTCGATGACCAAGTGTTCGAGGGAATCGAAAACATCGCCGAGGGATTTCGAAAGGCGGCGGAGGCAACCCGGGGGGAGGTCCTATATTACCGCGACGGGCTGGCCCGCGCGGTGTATCACTCGACCTGCGGGGGAAGGACGGAGAACGCGGCGGCGGCATGGGGGACGGATTTCCCCTACCTGCGGTCCGTGTGGTGCGATGACTGCCGGGAGAGCCCGGCGTGGCGGTGGGAGTACCGCATGAGTCGGGCGGAGGGGGCGCGGGTTGCTCTCGATCTTGGTTTGGGTGCAGGCGGCGGCCTCAGGATCGAAATCACGACGCGAACGTCCACGGGGCGGGCCCGACAGGTGCGTCTTGCGGCCGCCGGGACCGCCCGCGAGGTCAAGGCGTCGTCGTTCCGGAGAGCGGCAGGGTACGCGCGGGTAAAGAGCCTGCGCATGGAGATCGCTCCGTCGGGCGACGGCTGGAAATTCTCGGGGAACGGGTACGGCCACGGAGTCGGCATGTGCCAGTGGGGGGCCGACGGCATGGCGAAGAGGGGGGCGGGATACCGGGAGATACTCGCCCGGTACTATCTGCTCACCCGTGTCGCAATCCTTCCCGGAGGCATCGCACCATTCGCCATGAATCCGGGGGGGGCGCCCTGAAGACCGAACTCCTTTCGTACCCGCTCCCGGAAAACCGGATCGCCCAGAGGCCCGCCCCCCGGCGGCGGGACGCCCGCCTGATGGCCGTATGCCGCGCAACGGGGCGGATCACCCACCACCGGTTTTCGGACCTGCCCGGATTCCTCCGCCGCGGGGATCTCCTCGTCGTGAACGATACGAAAGTCATCCGGGGGCGCCTTCGCGCGCGAAAGGATACCGGGGCGTCCGTGGAAATCTTCCTGCTGTCCAGGCGGGACGGCGGGGAGGAGGAAGGGGAAACCTGGGAGGCCCTGGCGCGCCCCTCCCGAAGACTGCGGGAAGGAATGGAGTTCGAGGTAGGGGAGGGGCTCCGCGTTACGCTCCTGCGAAGGGGGGAGGGACAGTGGCTGGTCAGACTTGTTGCGGATATCCCCGTTCCCACGGCCCTCGAACGCGCGGGGGAAGTCCCCCTTCCTCCCTACATCCATCGGTCGGCGGGTGATCCTGCGGCGGTGATCGATGCGGAACGGTACCAGACGGTGTTTGCCGCGAGCCCGGGGTCGGTGGCCGCCCCGACGGCGGGGCTTCACTTCGACTTGGAGATGTTCGGGGAGGTACGGGGCCGGGGGGCCGACGTCGCCCCGGTGACCCTGTCGGTCGGGTACGGAACGTTTTCCCCGATCCGGACGAGGGATGTGGAATCGTACCGGATTCATGCCGAACCCTACCGGCTTCCCCCCGATACGGCGGCCGCGGTGAACGCAACCCGGGACGGGGGAGGAAGGGTCATCGCGGTGGGAACGACGAGCGTCCGGGTCCTGGAAACGCGCGCGCGGGAGGACGGGAGGGTGGAACCCGCGGAAGGGATGACCCGACATTACATATACCCGGGGTACCGGTTCCGGGCCGTCGATGCCCTGATCACCAATTTTCACCTGCCCCGGTCGAGCCTGCTTGCTCTGGTCATGGCCTTCGCCGGCGTGGAACCGATTCGCGAGGCGTACCGGGTTGCGGTGGAGCAGGAGTACCGGTTTTTCAGTTACGGCGACGCCATGTTTCTATATTAGGTTTTCGCACGGAGGCATGATTGGCGATTTCCTTCACGGTGACGGCCCGCGACACGGGTTCCCACGCCCGCGCGGGGACGATCACAACGGAGCGGGGAGAGGTCCGGACCCCGGCGTTTCTGCCCGTCGGGACGGCGGGGACCGTCAAGGGGGTTTGGCCGACCCAGCTGAAAGCGATGGGGTATCAATGCGTCCTGGCCAATACCTACCACCTGTACCTGCGTCCCGGGCATGAGCGGATTCGCCGTCTCGGTGGGTTGCACCGGTTCATGGGGTGGGACCGCCCGGTCCTGACCGACAGCGGGGGATACCAGGTTTTCTCCCTGAGTTCCCTCCGGTCGGTGTCCGACGACGAGGTGACGTTCCGTTCCCATATCGACGGGTCGCGGCATGTCCTCTCGCCTGAGCTCGCCGTGGAGGTCCAGGAAGCGCTCGGCTCCGATATCCGGATGGTCCTCGACGAGTGTGTGGAGTACCCCGCCGGGCGGAGGGAGGTGGAGGAGGCCGTAAGACGAACCGCCGTGTGGGCACGCCGCAGTCTCGCCGTATCCCGGAGAGAGGAGGGAGGTCTGTTCGGCATCGTCCAGGGGGGGATGGTTCCCGAATTTCGGAAGCGGAGCGTCGAGGAGATCTGCGCCCTGCCGTTTCCCGGGTTCGCCATCGGCGGAGTGAGCGTCGGGGAGGGAAAGCAACTCCTGCGGGAGACGGTGGAGTTCACCGCCCCCCTTCTCCCCGCGGGAAAGCCGAGATACCTGATGGGGGTTGGAACGCCGGAGGACATCCTGTTCGCCGTCTCCCGCGGGGTGGACATCTTCGACTGCGTGCTGCCCACGAGAAACGCCCGGACCGGAATGCTTTTCACCTCGGCCGGGCCGGTGTCGATCAAGCAGGCGCGGTACGCCGACGATCCCCGGCCGCCGGACGAGAAGTGCGACTGCCCCACCTGCCTGACCTTCTCCCGCGCCTACCTCAGGCATCTGTATCTCCAGAAGGAGATCCTCTCCTCCATGGCCCTGACGGTGCACAATCTGCACTTCTACCGCCAATGGATGGAACGGATCCGCGAGGCAATTTCTATTGGATATTTGGCGGATTTTGTGCAAGAATCACCCGATTCAAGAGGGGAATAAGTAATTTCGGGAGGGTAACCAGCCATGTACGTTACCGGGCTCGCCTATGCCATGGGCGCGAAAGGCGAAGGAGCGGGAAGCGGAATCACGGGCATCATCCCCCTTCTCCTGATGTTCGTGGTCTTCTACTTCATCCTCATTCGCCCCCAGCAGAAGACGGCGAAGAGACATCAGGAGTTCATCAAGAACCTCAAGATGGGGGACCGGGTGGTTACCTCCGGCGGCCTGCACGGGATGGTCACGGGGTTGACGGACACGACGGTAACTCTCGAGATCGCGGACAAGGTCCGGGTCAAGGTGGCGCGCAGCGCCATCGGAGGGTCAGGCCAGGAGGCGGCCGCCTCCGAAGCGAAGACCGGATAGAGAAGGTAGGGAAGAAGGCAGCGAAAGGGGTACGGGGAAGGTCATGTGGAAGAGCATCTGGGGGAGAGCCACACTGATCGCCGTCCTGACGGCGGCGTCGATCGTTCTCGTACTGCCGAGCCTGACCGATATTCTGCCAGCCGCCTGGACGGAGAAGAGCCCGAAGATTAGCCTGGGGCTCGACCTCCAGGGAGGGGTGTTCCTGCGCCTTGCCGTGGAGATCGACAAGGCGATCGAAAACACCACCATGCGGTACGCCGATGACGCCCGCGCGATCATGCGGGAAAAGGGGATTCCCGTGTTCTCATTGGCGAAGGACGGGATCGACGGCTTCTCGCTCACTCTCCCCCCGGGGGATTTCGCGGATCGGGCCATGAGGGTGCTCAAGGAGGAGGGGGGAACGATCGACTACACCCTCGGGTCGGTGACCTCGTCGGGGGCTATGATCAAGGGGAGGATGCCGCCCAGCGAGGTTCAGGCGATTCGTGCGAACGCCGTGACACAGGGGGTGGAGACGATCCGGAACCGGATCGACCAGTTCGGTGTTCGCGAACCGCAGATCGTCGCGGAGGGGGAGGATCGCATCGTCGTCCAGCTCCCGGGCGTAAAGGATCAGCGGCGCGCGATCGAACTGGTAGGAAAAACCGCCCTGCTGGAATTCAAGCTCGTGGACGAGGGAGCGAGCGTGGAAGAGGCGCTCAAAGGGAATCTCCCCGAAGGGGACCAGCTCCTCTACATAAAGAACGTAGATTCCCAGACCGGGCGCATCTCCAAAACCCCGATCGTCGTAAAATCGCGCGCGGTTCTCACGGGGGACACGATCAAGACCGCCCGGGTCAATTTCCAGTCGCAGCGGGGGGGGGCGTACGTCGGCATTTCCTTCGACAACCGGGGCGCCCGAATATTCGACCGGGTGACCGCGGAGAACGTAAAGCGGCGGCTGGCGATCGTGCTGGATGACACGGTCTACTCGGCGCCCGTGATCCAGGAGAGGATCTCGGGGGGGGATGCCCAGATCACCGGCTCCTTCACCGCGGAAGAGGCCTCGGACCTCGCCATCGTCCTTCGGGCGGGATCGCTTCCCGCCCCGGTGAAGATCATCCAGAATGTGTCCGTGGGCCCGTCCCTCGGGCGCGACTCCATCGAGAAAGGGATCCGGGCCGCGATCATCGGGGCGATCCTCGTCGTCGGTTTTATGATGGTCTACTACCGCTTCGCGGGTCTCGTGGCCGACATCGCCCTGATCTTCAATATTTTATACCTGCTGGCGGGGATGTCCCTGCTGCGGGCGACGCTCACCCTTCCCGGGATCGCGGGGATCATCCTCGCCATCGGCATGGCGGTCGACTCC
>JBAUKK010000181.1:0-10399 GCA_049577645.1 Candidatus Deferrimicrobiaceae bacterium | reverse complement strand
CCCTTCCTCGGCTGCTCCGCCGATATCCTCTCGCCGCAAGTGCGTCGGGATCGATTTTATCCTCCCGGAGATTAGCCGACGGCACGGGGTTTGCCCCGCATACGGCCAACTACTTAACCGAAGGAGGTTTGGCCATGCGGATGCATTACCTGTTGAATCAAGGCGCTGCACCGGAATCGAAGCTCGCCGACGTGGAGATCCACTTTGAGGAAGGGATTCTTTCCGGACTGAAACTGGTAGGATGTTCGGTCTGGCGGTCGAAGAAAGGAGAGGGCCCCACGGTGATCGTCCCTTCGAGATCCTACGCGACCGCCGCAGGGGTCCGCTACTACGAACTCCTGCGCCCCTCGGAGGAGGGGGGGGCGGGGGATGACGCAGGGGGAAAACGCACTGTCCGGAATTTCCGTCAGCATATACGGGACGAATATCTGAAAATTGCGGGCTTTCCGGAGGAAAAGGATTCGCGGAAGGCAAAACCTTCCGCCGGGAGGGGATAAAACAGGAAAGGGATGCAGGGAGGGGGCCGGATCGGCGCAGTACATCCCGATCGCCCGGCTCCCGTCCCTAATCCGCAGCCTACGGGAAGTCCATCCTGGTGAACGGGGGGTATCCGAACCTTACCGGCAGATCGGCCGAGCAGAATGCCTTATCAGGAAGTCCTGATGCCCGAAGGGTCGACGGCGATATGAAGCGCCTCCTCCGTGGAGGTGGAAAACGCTTTTCTCGCCAATCGCAGGAGCCCGATGATATTGTCGCCCCTTTCTTCCACGCGACGCTCCACCACCAGACCAATGGGGATTTTCATCTTCCTGACGTAATCGACACGGTACACGGTGACGTTCCTCATAAGCTTCCCCCGCCGCTTCGTCAAGATCTACGTCTTATATAAAACAAAATTTTGAAATAATCAACAAAAAACAGGTTTTGTTTTCGGGAGGGCCGCCCTACAATCGTTCCTTGCGCGTTTCTTGCGGACGATCCTGCCGAAGGGGTGGCCGATGAAGACCAGGGACATCCATTTTCTCATCATGGTGGTCGTAATCATCGGGTTTCTCGTCATTCTCTCCCTGACGGGGCGCCAGCGGTTCCTGGCCCGGACGCCGCCCCACCTGTCGGCCGCTTCCGACGCGGAGTGCTTCGCCTGCCACGACGACGGGAAACAGTTTCCGATGACCAAGGAGCACCCGCTCCGCAAAAAGAATTGCCGCCAGTGCCACCGGCTCGCGGAAAAGTAGCCGCTCCCCCGGGGAAGAAGGTGGCGCCCCCGCTCGGTGCGCACGTATCGGTAGCGGGGGGTCTTGTCACCGCACCGGGTCGGGGCGTGCGGATCGGGGCGGACGTTCTTCAGATCTTCTCCAAGCAGAACACCCGCTGGATGGGGAAGGCCCTCGAGGAGGAAGAGGCCGGGGCCTTCCGCGAAGAGGGCGCCCGTACGGGCGTCCGGACGGTCGCCATCCATTGCGCCTACCTGATCAACCTCGCCTCCGCCAAAGAGGCCGTAAGGACGCGTTCCCTCTATGCGCTGGAGGACGAGGCGTCGCGCGCGGCGATGCTCGGCGTCCCGTACCTCGTCATGCACCCCGGATCGTCGGGGGAGGACCCGGAGGAGACGGGGGAGGAGCGCATCGCGAACGCCCTGCGGACGTTCGGCCGGTTCCCCCGGGGGGTGACCCTTCTATTGGAGAACACCGCGGGGCAGGGAAACTCGATCGGCAGGACGATGGAGCAGCTTCGCCGCGTGATCGACGCGTCCGGGGCGCCGACCGACGTGGCGGTGTGCCTGGACAGCGCACACCTTTTCGAGGCGGGGTATGATATATCGGGTGAAAAAGGGTGGGGGGGGCTGCTCGAGGAGCTCGCCCGCCACGAGATCCTCCCGCTCGTCCGCATGTGGCACCTGAACGACTCGAAGACGGCTCTCGGCAGCCGGGTCGACCGGCATTTCCACATCGGGGATGGGCAGGTCGGGCTTCCCGGATTCCGCCGCATATTGACGCACCCGGAATTCCGCAAGCTGCCGATGGTGCTGGAGACGCCCAAGGACGGAAACGACGAGTTCGAGAGAGACATCCAAAACCTAGCCGTGCTCAGGAACCTCTGTGCGCCGCCGGGAGGAGGAGCAGGTGAATAGGGACTACGAGGCGATCAAGGGCCTGGCCAAGCATCACAAGCAGGTATTCGGGCGGATCGTCAAGTGCGAGATGTACAAGCTGGATGATGGGAATATCCTGGCCCTCACCCGGATGCACGACGACTACCACGACATGAATCTCGCGCTCCTTCTGGACGATGCGTACCGCATCGTGGAGGTCGCGGGAAAGATGGACCGGATCCCCTACCCCTGCTGCGAGGAGAAACCGATGGAGATGCTCTCGGAACTTGCGGGGATCTCCGTGCTGGGGCGGGGGGGGCTGAAGAAGGTGAAGGAACGGATCCCCCGGAACGTCGGATGCACCCACGTCTACGAGATGCTCGAGTCGACCTTCCGTGCGATCTTCGTCGGTTCCTACAGCATCGTCGACCGGCACTGGAACGGGGTGCTCTCGCTGGATCTGGAAGAGAACCGCCAGATGGGTCTCCGTTCGTCGGTCCTTGCCGATACCTGCTACGCCTTCAACCGGGCGTCCGCGGACGACGAGGTCCTGAGACGCGCCCTGAAGAAGGTCGAGGAGGCCAGACGGAAGAGGGAGGCGATCGAGGCGGTCAAGGGAGGAAAGTGACGTCCCTTCCGCCGCCCGCCGGGAACCTTTTCCGCCGCCCGGTGTTCCATCGTCGCGGGGGCCTTGCTCCCCGGACGCTGCCGCGTCGCGGCATCCGATACCCTGGCAAGGCGAGGTGGGAGATGCGGAGAATCCCGGTCCCGATCACGTTGACGATCGTATTGCTGGCAACCGTCCTTTCCTTGCCTGCCTTCCCCGCCGAATACCTTTCCCATGTCGACCGGGTGGTGCTTTACCCGGACATGGCCGAGGTCACCCGCGTGGTCGCGCCGGACAGACCGGAGGACACCGTCGTTCTCCCCGGGCTGACCCCCAATCTGCTGCCGGACTCTCTCTCGGCGAAAGTCGAAACCGGCGGTGCGCGGATCACGGGAGTGTCCGTCGAGGACCTGTACCGGACCGAGCCGGTGGACGAGCACGTGAAGGAACTGGAGCGGCGGATCGAGGACCTGGCGGCGCAGAAACGCAGTGCAGAGGCGAAAATCCAGGCATTCCAGCGTGAAAAGAAGCTCCTGGAGCGTGGGGTTGTTTCGATCTATTCCGGCGGGGAAGAGGGAACGGGCAAGGGGAAAGCGCAACCGTTGCGGCTGACCGCCGCCGAAGTGGAGGGGGCGCTCTCCCTGTACCGTGACCGCGACCAGGCGATCGACGGCATGATCTTCGAGCGGGAGGGGAAGATCCGGGAACTCGACAGGAAGATCCAGGCGGCCAAACAGGAGCTGGACAAGGTCCGCAATCCCCGTCCGAAGCAGGAAAAGGCGGTGCGGATCGAGCTGGACCGCCCGGCGAAGGGGCGCATCGCCGTCACGTATCTGGTCCCCGCAGCCGGGTTCGTTCCCCGCTACAACCTCCGGCTCCGCCCGGCGGAGGGCGACCTCGCCTTCGAGCTCGTCGGGGAGGCCTGGCAGCGTACGGGCGAGGATTGGGAAAAGGCGGTTTTCACCTTTTCGACCGCGCGTCCGGGGCGGATGGCGCAATTGCCTCCCCTCCCCCACTGGAATATCGATTTCCCCCGGCCGCCGATGGTCCGCCCGTTGGGTTCCGTGAGCGAGAAGAGTCGAATGGCTGCAATGGATGCGGTGGAAGAAAAAGCGGCAGAACGTGCGGCGGGGGTTCCTCCGCCGCGGAAAAGGTTTGCATCGTTCGAGGTGACCCTGGAGGGGCGCCATTCCCTTCCCGGCGACGGGGAGAAGAAGATGTTTCCCCTTACCCGCCGGGAGCAGAAGACGAAGGTGGCGTGGCGTTCCATCCCGAGGGTGACCGACGACGCGTTCCTCGTGGCGGACGGCCGAAACGAGACCGGACTGCCGGTGTTCGCGTCGCCGGCCGCGCTCTTCCTGGAAGATGCGTACGCGGGGAGGGGCCGTCTCCCGGACATCCCGGAGGGCGAGGAGTTCCGGATCGACTTCGGGAAGGACCCGTCGGTCCCGGTGAAGCGGAGGGAGCGGGAGCGGAAGCGGGAGGACGGAGGGGTCTTTTCCCGCGTGAAGCGGGTGCGGTTCCGGTACGAGATCACGGCGCAGAACTTCCGGAAGGATGCGGTGCCTCTCACCGTCCTGGACCAGGTTCCGGTTCCCCGGCACAAGGACATCGTGGTGAGGGACGTGGAGATTACCGGCGGCGGGAAGACGGGGGAACAAGGCGAGGTCACATGGGAGTTTTCGCTTGCGGCCGGAGAAAAAAAGGTGTTGGGACTCTCCTTCACGGTGGAGTACCCGGCGGACAAGGAGATTCATGGCCTCTGAAAAGCAGGTAAACCGGCTGGCGGAAATCCTCGTCGGACATTCGGTCAAGGCGAAACGGGGGGAGATCGTCCGGATCTCGGGAAGCGAGCTGTCCCGGCCACTCGCCCTCGCGGTATGCCGCGAGGTGCTGCGCGCGGGGGCGCACCCGCTCCTGGCGATCGGGTTCGAGGAGGCCGGACGGATCTTCTTCGAGGAGGCCTCCGGGGAACAGATCCGTCACCTTCCGCCGACCAAGCGGTACGAGGCGAAGAGGATCGACGCCGACATCATCATTCTCGCGCCGGCGAACACCAGGCACTTGAGCCACATTCCCCCGAAGCGGATGGCCGACAGGCGGAAGGCGCTCCAACCGATCTCCGAGATCGTTCTCCGCCGGGTCCGGTGGGTCCTGACCAACTTCCCCACCGAGGCGCTCGCCCAGGAGTGCGACCGGTCGCTTCCGGAGTACGAGCGGTTCTACTACCGGGCCGTCGAGCAGGACTGGTCCGCGATGGCGAAGTTGCTGCGGCGGGCGAAGCGAATATTGGATAATTGCCGGGAGGTCCGTATCGTCGGAAAGGAGACCGACCTCGTCTTCTCCATCCGGGGGCGGAAGGCGATCCCGTGCGCGGGGGAGTACAACATGCCGGACGGGGAGATCTTCACCGGCCCCGTGGAGACGTCGGTCGAGGGGAAGATCTGTTTCGAGTTCCCCGCGATTGCGGGCGGCCGTGAGGTGTCGGGGATCCGGCTGGCGTTCCGGGGGGGGAAGGTCGTGGAGGCCACCGCGGAGAAGAACGGATCGTATCTCCGGGAGATGCTCGCCGCGGACGCCGGCGCGTGCCGGCTGGGCGAGTTCGGGATCGGCGCAAACGCGGGGGTGACCGAGTTCACCCGCGACATCCTGCTGGACGAGAAGATGGGGGGAACGATCCACCTGGCCGTCGGCCGATCCTACCCCGAGTCGGGCGGAAGGAACCGCTCCGCCGTACACTGGGACATGATCAAGGACCTTCGGAAGGAAGGGGAGCTTTTCCTCGACGGCAAACCGGTCCTGCGGACGGGGCACCTGTTCGGAAGGGTCCCGCCGGGAATGCGGAAGGGGGGGTAAGGGTCCTGTGGATCGCGTATTCATCGCCTGGTGCCGGGACATCGGCGGGCCGGGAGGAAAAGAGGGTGGGGAGTAGTTTCCTGGGGTATACTGGCGCGGTTATTCGCCATCTCCGCCCCGGGGCGGTGCGGCGGGGGGCAAACGATTCTTAAGCGGAACGGGAAAGGAGCGTCGATGAAATTCCGTTGGTTGATCGCGGCGGCCGCACTGCTTCTGGCGGTTCATGCCGGCGCGGAAGAGGCACCGAAGCTTGCGGACCAGAAGGACAAGATCAGCTACAGCATCGGGATGGACATCGGCGACAACCTGAAGAGGCAGTCGATCGAAGTCGACGCCGACATGCTCGCGCGTGGCGTGAAAGACGCGATATCCGGCGGGGAAACCCTTCTCTCCGGCGAGGAGGCGCGCGAGACGCTGGTGGCCCTCCAGCAGGAATTGCAGGAAAAGGCCCTCGAGCGCAGGAAGCAGGATGCGGAAAAGAACAAGAAGGAAGGGGAGGAGTTCCTGGCCGAGAACAAGAAGAAGGAAGGCGTGGTCTCCCTTCCGAGCGGCCTGCAGTACAAGGTCATCCGGTCGGGCGACGGCGTTTCCCCGAAGATAACCGACACGGTGGAGACCAACTATCGCGGCACCCTCATCGACGGGACGGAGTTCGACAGTTCATACAAGCGGGGGAAGACGGCGGTGTTCCCGGTCAACGGCGTGATCGCAGGATGGACCGAGGTACTCCAGCTCATGAAGGTCGGGGACAGGTGGCAGATCTTCGTCCCCCCCGGGCTCGCCTACGGGGAGCGGGGCGCCGGGCCGGTCGGGCCGAATGCGACCCTCCTATTCGACGTCGAGCTGGTGTCGATCAAGTCGAATGCGGAGGGGGGTTCCTCCGGGAAAGAGAAGGCCGCGGGGAAGCCCTGACCGGCCCGCGCAGGGCGGAACTTCTCCCTTTCCGGAATAAGTATTTCCTGAAATAAGTATTTCCTTGCTTTATTGCGCATTACGTGCAAGCATGTAGTAATTTTGTTGGATCACACGTCGGAAATGAGCCGGAAGCGGTCCCACCGCAGAATCGGTTCTCCCTCACCTCACGGTCGGACGACACATTTCCCGTAAGATTCGGCATCGCAATAATCCGGGCGGCGCCAGCATAGGGTTCGCCCGGACAGATGATTACCACTGGAGGAACAGGAATGACGTTTTCGGATTTTGGATTATCGCCCGATCTGCTGCGCGCGGTTGCGGCGAGGAAATACACGGTACCCACGCCGATTCAGGAGATGGCGATCCCTCACGTGATGGCGGGGAGAGACCTGCTGGGGTGCGCCCAGACCGGGACGGGGAAGACCGCGGCCTTCGCGCTTCCCATCCTGGAGAAGCTTGGCCAGGCGGGATGCGCAGAGGAAGGGCGACCTTCCCGCAGACGAGGGAAGAGGCGAAGCTCCCGCCCCGTCCGCGCGCTGATACTCACGCCCACGCGGGAGCTGGCCATCCAGATCAGTGAGAGTTTCCGCGAATACGGGAAGCACTCCGAACTTACGCAAGCCGTCGTCTACGGGGGGGTCAGCCAGGTTCCGCAGGAGCGGGCGCTTCGGGAGGGCGTGGACATTCTCGTGGCCACTCCCGGCCGGCTCCTCGACCTGATGTCACAGGGTCTGATAACGCTGGGGTCGATCGAGATCTTCGTCCTGGACGAGGCCGACCGGATGCTCGACATGGGTTTCATCCGCGACATACGCCGGCTGGTCGACAAGCTCCCCCCGCGCCGCCAGTCCCTCTTTTTCTCCGCCACGATTCCCGGGGACATCCGGAGGCTGGCGGACACGATCCTGCGCGACCCCGTTCAGGTGGCGGTTACGCCGCAGGAGCCCGCCCCGGAGGCCGTGGAGCACTTCCTGTACTTCGTGGAGAAACACGACAAGGCGGCGCTGCTCCAGCACCTTCTGGCCGACCCGACGCTTCGGAACGTCCTGGTGTTCACGAGGACGAGGCACGGTGCCGATCGGGTCGCGAGGCATCTCGCCCGGGTCCGCATCCCCACGGAGGCGATCCACGGAGACAAGACGCAGAAGGCGAGGGAACTCGCGTTGGAGAATTTCCGCCGCGGGAAGTGTCGGGTCCTGGTAGCGACCGACATCGCTGCCCGGGGTCTGGACATCGTGGGGCTGTCCCACGTGCTGAATTACGATCTGCCCAACGAGCCCGAATCGTACGTCCACCGCACCGGCCGGACGGGGCGCGCGGGGGCGTCGGGGATTGCCCTGTCGTTCTGCGATATCGGGGAGCGTCCGTTTATCGCGGCGATCGAACAGCTGATCCGCCGGCACCTCAAGGTCGTGGAAGACCACCCGTACCGGTCGGGCCTTCGCCCCGCTCCTCCCACAAACCTGGAGCCGCAAAAGCCGAAGGCGCTTCGCCCGTTCATGATCAGCGTGGAAGAGCTGTTCGGCGGCTCCCGGAGAGAGGGTTTCGCCGGCTGAACCGGCGGACGGTAGCAAGGAATTCCCGCTCCTCGAACCGGCACCCCTCGGCCCGTGCGATCTTGAGCATCTGGGTCTCCGAGAGGCCGAGATTGGCGAAGTGGGGATACTTCACCCGGATCCAGGCGGACGGGGTTACGGTCGCCCTTCGATAAATGCGGAGCTGCAGCATCGCCCCCTCGTTGGACGCCTCCCACAGCCTCTTCAGAAAGGCCTCGTTCAGGACCTGCTTCCCGCCGCGCATTCTCCACATGAACGAGTCCAGGGTCTTCTGAACCCACTCCTCTCCCCAGAAGACCATGTCGATGCCCGGGAAGGGGCGCAGGAGTCTGTCTTCCTTCCGCTTGAGCCGGCCCCCCAGCCGTTCTCTCGTGACGATGTCGAGCCCGGAGACGAGGAGCATTTCGGGAGTGAGGGGAACGGGGTTGAAGGTGGAGTGGAACCGGACGAGGGCGAGGAACGCCGATTCGTCCCCTTCCATCGCCCGGATGCTGAGACGGTCCGGGGTCGGCTCGGAGTCCTTCCGTTTTTCTTTCCCTGCGATTTTTTCCCTCTTTGCCCCGGCGGGGCGAGTCCGCCCCCCGCGCGTCGTCCGTTTCCGTTCCATCGAGGGTCTCCTTTTTTCCCGCCTTCGGCTGTTTTCCGGATAGGATAGTCGGAAACCGTCCGCCGAACAACCGGAAGACGGCCGGCGACATGGGATATAATGGCGCCCCCGCCCCGGCGGGAACCAACTCCGGGCAACGGTCATCTGTGTAGGGTAAGCATCGAGAAGAAAACGCCAGGGAAGGGAAGGCCGGTGACGGGTATGGGGCGAAGGAAAGTCCTCGCAATTTTGCTCCTGTGGGCGGCATGCGTCGCCCCGGGAGCCGGTCTGCCTGCCGCGGAGGCGGCGGGTGGAAAAACGTCGGGGGGGGGAGAATCGTTGATCGGGAAATTCACGCTGGGGAACGGGCTGACCGTCGTGCTCCGGGAGAACCACTCCTCCCCGGTGGTCGCCGTGCAGGTGTGGGTCAAGGCGGGAAGCGCGACCGAGCCCGAAGAACGTGCCGGGATGTCCCATATTCTGGAGCACATGGCCTTCAAAGGGACGAAAAGGCGGGGCCCCGGCCAGATCGCGCGGGAGGTGGAGGCTCTCGGGGGAGAGATCAACGCCTATACCAGCTTCGACCAGACGGTCTACCACATCACGATCTCGGGGAGGTATCTGGAGAACGCCCTGGACATCCTGGCCGACACCCTCGGGAACTCGGTGTTCGACGCGGAGGAACTGGCCCGGGAGAAGGAGGTGGTCCTCGAAGAGCTCCGGATGAATGAGGACAACCCGGGGAGGGTGAACGGGAAGGCGATGTTCCGGGAGGCGTACCGCGTTCACCCCTACGGCCGCCCCGTGATCGGGTACGATAACACGATCAGGATGACGACCCGGGACGATCTCGTCGCGTACTTCTCCCGGTATTATTACCCGGGGAACATGGTGCTCGTGATCGCCGGAGACGTGGACCCGGAAACGGCGCGACCCCTGATCGAGAAGGCGTTCCTCCCGCTGAAGACTCACGAAGCCCCGCCGGGCGAGGCGCCGGCCGAACCGCCGCAGCAGGAGGTCCGGGTCAAGATCCAGGAGCGCGACGCGAAGCGCGCCTATCTCGACATCGGGTTCCACGGCCCCTCGATGCGGGACGAAGACGTCTTCTCCTGGGATCTTCTCTCCATGATCCTGGGAAGCGGGCAGACCTCCCGGCTGTACCGCGAGGTGAAGGACGCCCGGGGACTGGTCGATTCGGTGGGCAGCTATGCCTACACGCCGATGGACGAGGGGCTCCTGATCGTGTCGGCAACCGGCGCGGCCGACAAGGCGAAGGAGGCGTTGCGGGAAATCCTGCGGCAGACGTTTCTCCTGGCGGCTGCGCCCCCCGAGGGACAGGAGCTTGCCCGTGCCAAGACCTCCATCGAGAGCGATTTCATCTATTCCCTCGAATCGGTGGGATCTCTTGCCCGCCACGTCGGGTTCTTCGAAACTACCCTCGGCGACGGCGCCTTCGAACGGAAATACCTTCAGAAGATCCGCGGGGTGTCGGCCGGCGATATCGTCGCGGCGGCCCGCAAACACCTGAGGCCGGAAAACCTCACCGTCGCGGCCGTGGTTCCGCGTGGCGAGGCCGGCCTGATTTCCCCGGAGGAGGTCCGACAGGTGGCGCGGGAGGCGTACCGGGAGGCGATGAAGCCTGCGGAAGAGGCAGGGTCGCGAGGGTCCGTCGTGAGCGAGGTCCTGGAAAACGGCATCCGCGTGGTCATCCGGGAGGACCGGGCGGTCCCGGTGGTTGCCGTGGAGGCCGGCTTCCAGGGCGGTCTTCGCGGCGAGGAGAAGGGTTT
>JBAUKK010000180.1:0-3579 GCA_049577645.1 Candidatus Deferrimicrobiaceae bacterium | reverse complement strand
CCGTGATCCGCAGTGCCCCGCATGCGGGGAATCTCCCCGGATCCGGCTGCCCCTCGAAGCATCCGAATACGAGCAGGAACGGAGTTGCGCACTATGAAAGAGGCCGTGAAACTCCATCCGAGGCGCGCCGTGATGCTCCTGTCCGGAGGACTGGACAGCACGCTGGCCGCCAGGATGATGCTCGACCAGGGGGTGGAACTCTTCGCCCTCCACTTCACTTCCCCGTTCTGCACCTGCGCGAGAGTGCCCGGGAGCGGCTGCCGCTCCCAGGCGCAGATCGTCGCCGGGAGGATGGGAATTCCGATCAAAACGGTATCGAAGGGAATCGAATACCTCGAGATCGTCCGGAACCCGAGACACGGCAGGGGCGCGGGGCTAAACCCCTGCATCGACTGCCGGATATTCACGTTGAAAAAAGCACGGGATTACATGGAGCAGGTCGGCGCCTCCTTCCTCGTGACCGGCGAGGTGGTCGGCCAACGCCCCATGTCCCAGCGCTCCGACGCCTTCCGGATCATCGAAAAGCGAAGCGGGTGCCGGGGGCTGGTGCTCCGGCCCCTCTCGGCGAAGTATTTCGAACCGACCCTCGCAGAACGGGAGGGGTGGGTCGACCGGGAACATCTTCTCCACATCACGGGACGATCCCGCAAGGAGCAGATCCGGCTGGCGGAAAAGTGGGAGATCGGCAATTTCCCCTGTCCGGCGGGGGGATGCCTCCTGACCGACAAGACGTTCTCCCGCAAGGTCAGGGATCTCTTCGACCACTGCGCGGACCCGGACATGACGGATATCCACCTGCTGAAAATCGGAAGGCATTTCCGGTTCCCCGACGGAAGAAAGGTGATCGTGGCGAGGAACGAGGAAGAGAACCGGAAACTGGAAGCGCTCGGCAAGGGGAGAATGCCCGTCTACATCGCGATCGGGTTCCCGGGGCCCTCGATCGGGGTCGAGGCGAAAAACGGAGCGGTACCCGAAACCCTTCTCTCCCGACTTTTTACCCGGTACAGCAAGCCGGGGACTCCCTCCCCCTTTTCCGTTCGGGAAGTGACTTCGGGGGGCGAGAGGGATATGTCCCTCCCTTCCCGGGACGATTTCTCGGAGGTGGAACGTGCGCTCCTCAGCTGACCCGCTGCATTCCCGTGAGCTTCCCCCGGCTCTCGCAACGAAATGGGAGTCTCTGCTCTCCTCGCTGGGCTCCCTGGGATCCTCCGTAGTCGCCTTCAGCGGGGGGGTCGACAGCACGTTCCTTCTGTACGCCGCTTACCGGGCGCTCGGGGAAAAGACCCTCGCGGTCACCGCCACATCCCCCACCTACCCGAAATCGGAGCGCGACGAGGCGGAGAGGATCGCCCGCGTATGGAAAGTACCCCACCGTTTCGTGGAGTCGAACGAACTCGAGATTCCCGGATTCTCCGAAAACCCGCCCGACCGGTGCTACTTCTGCAAGAAGGAGTTGTTCGGCATCCTGTCGGAGATCGCACGGGGGGAGGGGTACGCCGCGGTGTTGGACGGCACGAATAGCGACGACACCCGCGACTTCCGTCCCGGGAGGCGTGCCGCAAAGGAACTGGGGGTGCGCAGTCCCCTGCTGGAAGCCGGGATAACGAAGGAGGACATACGGGCGTTGAGCCGCATTTTTCGCCTGCCCACGGCGGACAAGGGTGCGTTTGCATGCCTTTCCTCGCGGTTCCCGTACGGGACGGCGATCGACGCCGAAAAATTGCGGCGGGTAGAAGCCTGCGAGGAGATCCTCCGGGGATTCGGCTTCCGCCAGTTCCGCGTCCGCGTCCACGGGAACGTGGCGCGGATCGAGGTCGGGCAGGAGGAAATTCCGCGCCTGCTCGAGCCGGAGATTTCGCAAGCCGTCCACGGGGGGTTCCGGGAAAACGGGTTCCTCTACGTGGCCGTCGACCTTACGGGATACCGAACCGGGTCGATGAACGAGGGGGGGCTCGTGGCGGGACTTCCCCCGGAGCTCGATCCCTGATTTCCCTTCAGTACTCCGTTTCACAAATACGGTTGCATTCGAGCGCCGCTGCATCCGCTCCAGCTTTGTTGCGCTCCTTGCGTCGTACTGCTACGAGTACGCCTCAGTCGCGCGCCTCGCTGGCGCGGCGCATCGACGCTCTCGATGCGACACCGTATTTATGAAACGGAGTCCTTAGACGGAAACGCGGAGCAGATCCTCGGCGAGAATGACCTCGCCGGAGAATGTCTCCCGGCACTGGCCGAGAATGTCCGACCCCTCGCACTCCGGGTAGAAATGGGTCAGAATCAGTTTCTTTACCCGTGCCTCGGCGGCAACTTCCCCTGCCTCGCCGGGGGTCAGGTGCCCACCGACCTTGCGCTCGTTGGGAAACGAGCACTCGAAAAAGGCCGCGTCCGCGTTTCGCGCCGACTCGACAAGCCCCGGACATACATCCGTGTCTCCGGAAATGGCGATCACCTTTCCCGTTTCCGGGTCCTCGACCCGAAAGGCGACGCTTTCCGGCGTGTGCGACACCGGGGTTGCGGTCAGATGCAGGGATCCCAGGGATACGGGCCGGGCGAAAATCTCCTTGACCAGGAGAGGATATTCCCCCCCTTCCACCCAGGATCCGTAGACCTGGCGCAGCCGTTCGTAGAAATCGCGGAATCCGGGCGCACCCAGAAGGGTCAGGGCCTTCCTGCGGCCGATCCCGGGATTTCTGAGGCTGAAGAGGAGCGGGGCCAGTTCCGCCGTGTGGTCCAGGTGAAGGTGGGTGAACGCCACCGCTTCGGGCTCGGCCGGGGAGACCCCGAGAACCGCAAGCTTCTGGAGGGTCCCCAGGCCGGCGTCGACCAGGAGCGTGCACCCGGCATGGCGAACCATGTAACCGGCGGAACCCCTGCGGGGATGGGGCACGGCGGTCCCGGAGCCAAGAACGATGCATTCCATACCGGTCGCTCCCGTTGCTCCCGCGGACGGTACGGTCAGAACCGGCGGACCGCGGCGTACTCCCACGCCCGCCGGAGCCTGCCCGGTCCGCCCTTTTTGCTACGGCCCCTCATGATTACTTGAGAATGTTCGATTTGAAGATGAGTTTTTCGTGGTCCTCCCCGTCTTCGGGGAAAGCGGCGTGTCCGAAGCGCACATCGACCTTGAGATCCTTCATGCTCCTCCGGATCTCCTCCACCTCGTCGATTATCGACTTCTTGATCCGGGGAATCGCGCTCATCCTGCCGTCCTCCGCCTCAGGAAGGATCATCCCGAACTTCCACTCGCTGATACGGGCCACGACGTCGTATCCCCGGAGAGCGGTCCGTATGACCTTCGCCAGCCGCTTGACAACCCACTCCTCCCTGTCGATGGCGGAAAATTCGCGTACGGGAACCCGGGGGGTCACTTCACAGATCATGAGAACGAGCCGGCGCCGGAAGCGCCGTCCGCGGCTCAACTCGTGGAGGAGGCGGGATTGGAAATACTGCAGGGTCGGAAGGCCCGTGGACTCGTCGAGATTCTTGAGCTTTTCGTTCCTTTCGAAGATGATCGCATTTCCGATGGCCTTTTCCACGTACCGGATGAACTTCTCGAACGTTCCCATGTCGTCGCCGTTGAAG
>JBAUKK010000179.1:0-2934 GCA_049577645.1 Candidatus Deferrimicrobiaceae bacterium | reverse complement strand
CAGTATCTCCTCTCCGAACCGAGCGACGATGTCGATGTAGGCGGGCTTCCCCGGAGAGGTGATCTCCCGGGCGATCCGGTCTGCATCCACGACGGGGATTTTCTCCTCCCGGAACAGGCGGGCCACGGTGCTCTTCCCGGACCCGATTCCCCCCGTCAGGCCGAATACGCGCATGGCCAAAATCATATCACCGGCGGAGGTTCGTTCGAAACATCCGACGTAAGCGTCGCGGCGTTGACAAGCCGGGGGGGCGGTGGTAGCGTCGAAATAAATGAACCGCTGTTCATTTTCATCGAAGAGAAGGAGGGACACGCCATGTCCGAAACGACCGTGAAGGGGTTCTTCGAATCGCTCGAGTCCAAACTGAACTCCGAACCGTCGACGCTTGCGGGCATGAACGCCGTCTACCAGTTCCAGGTGGGAGAGGAGACCTGGTCCGTGTCGATGAAGGACGGAAAGGGCTCCGTGTCGTCGGCTGCGGCTTCCGACCCGAACTGCACCGTCACGATGGCGGAAAACGACTTCCTCGAGATGATCGCGGGGCGCCTGAACGGGCAGATGGCGTTCATGACCGGGAAATTGAAGGTGGCGGGGGACATGGGGCTGGCGCTCAAGCTCGAGTCCTTCCTGAAGGCCTGACGAAACGAAAACCGTTGGCGCACCCGACGGACAGGATCCTCCGGGAGGCGGCCGAAACGCTCCGCGCACGGGGAAACGCGGTTGCGCTCACCGGGGCCGGAATCTCGGTGGCAAGCGGGATCCCCTCGTTCCGCGGCACCCAGGGGATGTGGGAAAAGTACGATCCCATGGAGTACGCGACCATCGGTGCCTTCCTGCAGGACCCCGAGAAGGTCTGGGGGATGCTCTCCGGGATGATCGATCTGTTCTCCCGCGCCGTCCCCAACGCCGCCCATCTCGGTCTGGCGGAGATGGAGAGAAGGGGAGTTCTCAGGTCGGTGATCACGCAGAACGTGGACGGGCTGCACCAGGCGGCAGGCTCCCGGAGGGTCATCGAGTTCCACGGAAACGCGGAGGAACTGACCTGCCTTTCCTGCTGGAGCCGGTATCCTTCGCGGATGAAGATCCGGGAAGGGATTCCCCCGCGGTGCGCATGCGGAAGGATTCTCAAGCCGAATCTTGTCCTGTACGGGGAACCGATCCCCTGGGACGCGCAGGAACAGGCCGAAACCGAGGCGAAACGCTGCTCCGTCCTGCTGGTGATCGGCACGTCGGCGCAGGTGGCCCCCGCCTGCGACATCCCCCTTCTCTCCAAGAAGTCGGGGGCCGTCATCATCGAGATCAATCCCGAAGAGACCCCCCTGACAAAGTCGGTCGCCGACCTGCATTTGCGGGAGAAAGCAGGCCTTGCCGTGACTCTGCTGGAACGGGAGATTCGCTCTCCCGGCTCTTCCCATTGACGACGTCCTTCCATTAATAATTTTAATATCCATTAATTTATTTTCTCCCTCCCTCGTCTTATCAGAATGCCGAACCCATATATTCCAGGCAGTTAGGAGGAAGAAGGCTTCGGCACGGGTATTGCTCGTATAACCCGCGGGAGGAAGACCATGCGATCCGAAAAGGGATTCACACTGGTGGAAATCATGATCGTGGTATCCATCGTCGGCATCGGGGCGATCATGGCCGTTTCCAATCTTCACGGCTGGAACCGGCACAACAACTTCGTCGGTTTCCAGCGGGAGGTGTTCTCGGAGATGCAGGAGGGAAGGACGCGGGCCGTATCCATGAGGAGGCAATACCGACTGGCGTTCGACCTTAACGCGGAAACGGTACTCCTGGAACGCGGAGACGCCGGATCGGGGTCCACCGTCTGGACGGCCGACCGCGCTGCCGTATCCGCTCCCGGGGGCTGCACGATCGACGATATCGCGTGGTTGCGCGCAGGGGCGGGCGCGACGCCGTCGAACGGCCTTTTCTACCTGTTGTTCAGCCCCGGCGGCGATGTGTACCAGTGGGCTTCCGGGCCTGTGGTAACTCCCCTCGACACCGCGAACATCCATCTCTCGAGCGATATGGGGGAAACAGCGACGGTCCAGCTCTTCTGCTGGACGGGAAAATCGAGGCTATCCAATGGGACGATATAAATTGAAAACAGAAGGCGGGTTCTCCCTGATCGAAGTCATGGTGTCGCTCACGATACTCGCCGTGGGCCTTCTGTCCCTCGCGCTCCTGCAGACGACGGCCATCAAGGGAAACTCCCTGGCGTCGAAATCGACGGTTGCGACGCAGCTCGCCCAGGACCAGATGGAGCAATTCCGCCACACGGCGTGGACGGCCATCGCATCCACTCCGACGGGAGGCTACAACACGGTGACCATGACCCCCGTGTACGGGGGATTCCCCGGGAGCGAGGGGGATGTCGTGACACTTCGGGGCACGGATTACTACCGGGTGTGGTTTGTCAACAACCTGAGCGCGACATTGCGAACCATCACGGTGTGGGCCTGCTGGCAGGACGAACGGCAGATCTGGCACAACGTCATGCTGCAGACGCAGCGAACCGACGTAGGGGTCTGACATGGGAAAGGCGACCAAGGCCGGGAAAAGCAAGAGGGACGCGAGGGGCCGTTTCTCCGAGGCGGGATTTACCCTCGTCGAGGTCATGACGGCGATGATCATTCTCGGCATCGCGATGACCGCGGCGTACGCCACGTTCCAGTTCCAGCATGCCTCGTTCACGGTCCAGAACCGGGTGGCGGAGGCACAGCAGAACCTGCGGTCGGCCCTGGAGGTCATGAGCCGCGACATCCGCCTGGCGGGATACGGGATTCCGGCGGCGGTGAATCTTCCCCCCGGGCTCCTTCCCACCGGCGACAACACCATCCGGAACTTTCGCCCGCTGAACCGAACGACGGGAGCCGACGAGATCTACATATTCTACCTGTACGACATGGACGCCAGCCTCCCTCCGAC
>JBAUKK010000178.1:0-1573 GCA_049577645.1 Candidatus Deferrimicrobiaceae bacterium | reverse complement strand
GAGATGGAGAAGCCTGGTAACCGGGATGGCGGAGTGAATGGATCTTCCCCTGCCTGGAGAGGGATAGCGGTAGCGGTTTTCGCGGCGCTCCTCCTCTCGCTGGCTGCGACGCTGTTGCTTGGCTGATCGTTTGGCGATTCAAAGGTTACCGCCTCGGCGGGATGCGGCGCCGGAGCCGTCAGCGATTGCTGCGCCCCGCGGCGAATCCGCTGAAAAACCGGCCTACTTGGGGGAATTGCAAAATATTGCAAACGGCAGGTATCGTAACAGGCGAAGGAGCAGGCATCCCATGACCGTCGGGAGGAGGCAGGTGAGGACAAGGAGATTGCCGGGAAGGTGGATCCTGTTCACGCTATTTTTCCTGTTCGTCCTGGTCCCGCCTGTCCGGGGCGAGGAGCCCGCCGCCGCCGGGGATCAACTGAAAATGCTCGTCCAGGAGGCCCTCGAACGGAATCCGGATCTCCAGTCCACTCAATCGACGGCCGAGGCGATAGAGCAGCGTATCCTTCCCGCAGGGTCCCTTCCCGACCCGATGCTCTCCCTTGCCTATGCGAACCTGCCGGTGGACGATTTCTCCCTCGACAAGGAGCCGATGACGTCCAGGAATATCGGGTTCACCCAGGCGTTTCCCTTCCCCGGGAAGCTCTCTCTCAAGGAGGAGATCGCGCGACTGGAGGCGGTCCAGGCGACTGACCGGGTAAAGAGCCTGAAAAACCTGGTCCGTTTCCGGGTGAAGAAGGATTTCTTCCTCCTCCTCGAGAACCGGGAAGTGACTCGCCTCGTGGAGAAAAACAAGGCACTGCTCGGGGAAATGCTGGCCGTCGCCAACTCGCGCTACTCGGTGGGAAAATCGCCCCAGCAGGACCTTTTCAAGGCCCAGGTGGAGATCTCCCGACTGGAGAATATGCTGATCGCCCTCCGGAAGAAACGGGTGGAACTGCTGGCGGACCTGAACACCTTGCGGGACCGCCCCGTGGGGACTCCGGTGGAACTCCCCCCCTCCTATGCCCTTCGCGAAATCACGCGTTCCGAAGAGGAACTGCTTGAAATCGCGAAAGAGGTCAACCCCGACCTGGTGAGGGAGGAGGATGCCGTAGCTCAGAAGGAGACGGCGCTTGCGCTCGCCCGGAAGCAGATCCTTCCCGATTTCCAGATCGGGGCGACTTACCGGTTCCGGGAGGATGCCCCGAGCGGGACCGAGCGCCCGGACTTCTTCACCGCGCAGGTGATGGTTTCCGTGCCGATCTGGCACGGCCGGAAGCAGGACAAGGAGGTCGAAGCCGCGATTCGTGACCTTTCCTCGGTGAAGAGCAGATACCAGGAGGGATGGAACGCCGTCCAGTACCGGATCCGGGACATCACAGCGGATATCGAGGCGTTACGGGCATCCCTCTCCCTCTTCGACACGGGACTGCTCCCGCAGGCGAAGGAGTCGGTCGCTTCCTCCCTCTCCGCATACGAGGTTGGGGAGGTCGAATTCGCATCGGTTCTCCTTGGACAGATCGCCCTGTACCAGCAGGAGATCGAACGGGAGAAGACGGCGCAGGCCTTGGGTATCCGTGCGGCCCAGCTG
>JBAUKK010000177.1:0-3050 GCA_049577645.1 Candidatus Deferrimicrobiaceae bacterium | reverse complement strand
AGGTTGGGCAGTTTGGCCAACCGGGATTCCAGTGCGGCCAGGTGCGCCTCTAAGGCGGCATTTACCTCTATGAGCTGGGACTTTGTTCTAGGTGGCATCGTCACACCTCCCGTTTCAGGCGTGTTCTTCTGCCGGTTGCCGACAACTAGGGGAAACTTACCATATATTCCGGGAATTGTCACCATGGCAGTTCCTGCCATAGTAATTCTGTCCGCCAGCATTCGGTATCGGTTTCTGTCCGAAATGCGAGCCGCCGTTTGTCTGATCCTCGGACCGGTGTTTGTCCTATGGTTTAAAGCATCCGGAGGATGCGGATGATGGCAGGCGGTTGTTCATTCTTCATTCCGGCGGCGCCACCGAGCCGGCGTAGAATACTTCGCACCGCCCTTCGAAGAGTTTTTTCGCCTGCTTGAGCAGCTTTAGCGCCGGCCCTGCAGCGGATTGGAGGACACTCACCTTCTCCACCTCCGGTTTTCGGAAAGGGCCGCGGATCTTCTGGTGCACCGTGGCGCATCCCTTTCCGTCGACCACCGCCACGGTGACATCATCGAACCGTTCGTTGACGAAATCGAGACTTCCCACGAGCGCGATCCGTTTTTCGTTCGTCGCCATCGCCACGTCCTTCGCCCGCGCAACGCCGTGTTCCACCTCCCAGTCGGAGACGAGCACCCGGATCCTGCTGCTGCCGCCGTATCCTCCGAAGAGGCTCGCAAGGGTATATCCCCTCGTGATCAGCGGGGCGAAGGGGCCGGCAATGAAGAAGGCGCCCAGGTCGACGAGGTTGAAGCTCTGGCTGTCTTCGTATCGAGAGAACGTACGATCGAGGTCGACGCCGTAGAGCGTCAGGTTCTCGCCCCGAAGGGAGGCCTCGCCATTCGCGGTCCGCTTCCTCTCGTTCGCGGTCTTTCCCCGCATCGACAGAGCGGCGGTGAAGTCCATCAACCCTTCCGCGGCCTTCTTCGGCGCCAGGGCCTTGAGGAACTCCTCGATGCGGAACCCTGCCAGGGAATAGCGGACGCGGTACTGGGGGGCGGAGCCCGAAAAGTCCGCCCGGAGGCTCCCCGACCCTTGCCCTCCGAAGAGGAGCATCGTAACCGGATTGAGGTCGAGGACGCCGTCCTTCCCCTTGATCCGGATTTTCAGGTTCGAGACCGCCAGGCTCCCCTTGCGGAACTCCTTGCAGGCGAACTCCGCCGCAAAGGAAAGGCGTTTCAGGAGATCCGGGCTTTTCCCCTCCGATAGCCGCAGGCTGCTCACGTCCAGGTTGAAGTCCCCGGCCTCGAATTCCTCCCCGGTTTTCTTGTCCGTGTAGAAGAGGGCGCCGTCCGATAGGGAAATTTTCTTCGCGTCCAGGGAGAATCGCGTCCCGTCGGCCTCCTCGGCCGGCTTCTTCCCGGATTCCTCCTCCGGTGTTTCGAAGTTGAACTTTCCGTCGCGGTCCTGCTCGATGGAGATTCGGGGGTGCATCATCCCGATCGTTACGATCAGGACTTCCTTGCGGAGGAGGGGGAGAAGTTCGATCCCGAGAATGGCCTTTTTCGCGGAGGCGACGTCCGCCCCCCGGTTCCGGATGCGCACATCCTCCAACGTGACATGGAAGCCGGGGAAGAGGCCGATCCCCAGCCTGCCGCCGATGCGGACTTCCATCCCCAGGGCGTCGGATGCGGCCGCCTCCAGCCGGGGCTTGTACGCGTTCACATCCACGAAGAGAACCAGCGCGACCGCCGCCAGGAGGAGAAGCGCAAAGAGCCCCCCGGCGACGAAGAGGGCGATTTTCCGTTTTTTTGCCATCCGTTTCCCCCGACCGACGCCAGCGTCGCCGGTGCTGCCGATTTCAAACGAAGGCGTTATCCCAATCGACCCTCTTGAAGTCGATGTACCCCCGTTTTACGTCCGTATGGACCAGTTGCACGCGGAGCCTGTCGCCGACCTCGGCTCCTTCGAAGCGTTGAATCAGCCTGCCTTCCACGGGGGGGTGAAGGAGGCGGACCCAGGCAGGGAGGTTGACCGTCTGCGTTTCCTTACCGACAGGAAGCTCAATATACGATACCTTTTTACCATGAAGGTCTCTTCTTGTGGTATCGTGTATTGGAACGTAACCGTCCGCAGTCAAAGAGATCCCGAGAAACGTGCTCATGACCTCTTTTGCGGCCCTAGCGCATGACAAGGAGGTTTTATGGGCAAGAAATTGTACGTCGGGAATCTTCCCTTTTCCGCAACGGAGGATTCGCTGAGAGAGGCGTTTGCGCGTTTCGGAACGGTGGAATCGGTGAACATCATCACGGACCGTGACACGGGCCAGAGCAAAGGGTTCGGTTTCATTGAGCTTTCGAGCAAGCAGGAGGCGGCCGAGGCCATCGGCAAGATGAACAGCGCCGAAATGGACGGAAGGACGCTCAAGGTATCCGAGGCCCTTCCCCAGGCGCCCCGCAATAGCGGAGGCTCGCGAGGCTATGGCGGCGGTGGCGGCGGCGGATTCCGCCGGTAACTATCCGTCCCCGCCAGTGAAGTTATCCTTCGGGGGCCATGGATGGTTCATGGCCCCCGGACGATAGCTAACCTGCGACGGCAACGGTCGCACCCTCCTCCTTACTTCCCGAGGCGCAACCGGGAGTATTTCCTTGCCGACATGGATCCTAAGGTCATACATCCCGTTAATTTCCTACCCCGACAATCCGACAAGTAGGAATAGGATCCAAAAAACGGGGGGTCATGAGCATGAGCGGGAGAGATGATTTTGAAAAAGTTGATTAACGTACTATTTGTCGTGGTATTTGGCTGGCTCGGTTGGATAGCAGGAGAAAAAATAAGTTTTATGGCTGCATATTTTTTGAGTGGATTTGCCAGTATCCTTGGGTTTTACCTGAGTTGGAAGATTGCACATCGATTGTTGGAATAAGAATAACAACAGGTTCTCGGCTTCCCACTCCTCCAACCGGGTCAACCGCGCGTGGATGGTGTAAGGGATTGGGGGGGGGTGTTTTGAGAAAACTGATGGCAATTTGCCATCAGTTGCGCCGGAAGACCCCCCTGATACTCTGCCGAGTCGC
>JBAUKK010000176.1:0-12912 GCA_049577645.1 Candidatus Deferrimicrobiaceae bacterium | reverse complement strand
CTGCTCAAAAGGAAAGCTGGGCGCCGACGTACGGCCCTTTCAGGTCGAAGTCGGCTATGAGGTCGTCCTCGTCTACCTTCAGGTTGATGTACCGGTATCCGCCCTGGAGCCTGAAAAAGGGTGCCGGGACGATGGAGGCGAACGTATCGGCCTCGTAGATGTGGTTCCCCGAATAGGCCATTCCGCTCACCCGCGCGTCGATCCGCAGGAAGTCGTTCAGGAACCCGGCGCCCGCCGCCAGTCCGACCATGGGGATCGGGGCCTGGAAGTCCCGCTTTTCCGACAGGAGCGTGCTCGCCAGTTCCACTTCCCCGTCGACATACTTCACCTTGCCGATCAGGCCGAGATAGAAACTGACCGCGACGAGGTCCGGCCGGAGGATGTCGACCTGCACCTCCGCGTCGAGCATGTTGACGTCCAGGCGGGAGATGACGTTATCGCTGACGGCGAACGTCTGGCCGTTGAAATCGATGGCTTGGGTGAGGGTCTTGCTTCCTTCGAAACGGATCTGGGTATAACCGATCCGTACATGCACCCTCCCTAACCGGACGAACCCCTCGCCCTGAAAGAAATTCTCGTCGCCCACCCCGAGATCGTCCTTCACGTCGAACTTTGTCTCGGGCACGCCGGCGGTGGTGGTCTGCGCCGCGCCGGAGAGATCCGGGAACCAGTACATTCCCCGGACGCCCGCCTCGAACCCCGGCAGAGCCGATGCGGGGGAGGCGAGGGAAGTAAGGAGCAGGGCGGGGAGGAGGAAGGCCCATCGTTTCATCATAACTCCTTTGCCTTCTGTTATACTGTCCGTTCTATTCCGACACGGAGACGCGAGGGAGCGGAAATGACGACGGAACGCAGACGGGAAATCCGGCGCCGGAGAAAGAGAAAGGAAAAGGCCGCCAAGCGCCGGCGGAAAGAGGCGGAGAAGAAGTAGGTGCCATGCCCCGAGCACAGGCCGGGGGCGTGATCTTCCGGCGGGGGCCAATGCGGGGAAAACGAGTCGGACGGAAGCGGATGGGGCGCTGGTGGCCCCCCCGGACTTCAAATCCGGTCGGGAGGCAGCAATGTCTCCGGTGGGTTCGATTCCCTCACGCTTCCGCCAATCATTTCCATACCTCATGTAAGTGATTATCGGCATTTTGGGGGAATATCTTTAGGGGCGAAGGGAATAGCGGCATCCGCAGTAATTCTGCCGGTAGATCCCGAGCCGCTTCGTGGATTCCACGCTCTTTCGGAACCCGTCGTTTTTCTTCATGTTTTCCTCCAGGAAAAGGATTCCGGCCTTCTCCCCCTCCTCGCGGCCGATACGGTTCACCATTGCGGCGTCTTTTTTCGGGCTGACCGTCAAGACGGTGGAAAACGCAGGAAACCCCAGCGATTTTGCTTCTCTCGCAGTCCGGGCCAGACGCATCCGGATGCACGCCTCGCACCGGCGGCCCTTCTCCGGCTCGGCCTCGAGTCCCCGCACCGCCTCCTCCCATTCCTCTTCCCCCCCGCGTTCGACGTCCAGGGGGAATGGAACGGGGTCCGCAAGGGCCCTGGTTGCGGATAGACGGCGTTCGTACTCCTCCCCCGGCGAGATATTCGGGTTGAAGAAGAATCCGGTGACCCGGTACCTCTTCTGCATTTCCGGGACGCCGTGGGAGGCGTCGGGTGCGCAGCAGATGTGAAGCAGGACGCTGTCCACCCCCGAGGGCGGTTCTTTTGGCTTCATAGGAGAAACCCCCCCTTCCGTATCGGTTATCTTATAATTGAATAGAGGAAAAGAGGAGAAAACGTGTGATGGTCAACGGTATTCTGTTCGCCCTTACATTTTTTACCACCCTTGTCGCCGGATCGTTCCTGGCCGGGGGAAACCCGCTTGCGACCCCTCGGGACCTGGCGCTCGGGTTCATGTTCTCCCTCCCGCTTCTGTCCATCCTCGGAGTCCACGAGCTGGGGCATTATACGGCCGCCAGGCGTCACGGCGTCGATGTGACCCCCCCGTACTTCATCCCGGCCCCGTCGTTCATCGGGACGTTCGGCGCCTTCATCAAGATCAAGTCGCCCGTTCCCCACCGGAACGCCCTGATGGACATCGGCGCCGCCGGGCCGATCGCGGGCGCCATCGTGGCAATCCCCGTCCTCCTCATCGGACTCAAGCTGTCGGCCGTGCGCCAGACCACCGGGGTCGCCGCGGGAATCCCGCTCGGGGAATCGATTCTGTTCCGCGCGGCGGCGTACCTCGTGGTCGGTCCCGTCCCGGACGGACACGACGTCGTGCTGCACCCCGTGGCGTTTGCCGGGTGGATCGGTCTTCTCGTCACGGCCCTCAACCTGCTTCCCTCCGGGCAGCTCGACGGCGGCCACATCGCCTACGCGCTCTTCGGCAGCGGGTACGCGAAAATCGCGCGCGCCGTGCCCTTCCTCCTCCTCCCCATGGGGCTCCTCTGGGGGGGATGGATCATCTGGTCCCTCATGCTGCTGGTCCTGGGGACGAAGCATCCCCGCCCCCTCTTCGACGAGGTTCCCTTGACCCCCGGGCGGCGGCGCATCGGCATCGCGGCGGCTCTCCTTTTCCTGCTCTGCTTCACGCCCAACCCGGTTCCGGTATAAGGGGGGGCCATCCGCGAACTTCTCTCCTTGCGGCGCTACCTCGACCGTCACCGGTCGGCGTACCTCCTGTGCGTCCTTGTCCTGTTCGTCTCGAGCCTCTTCGGGCTCCTTGTCCCGTGGATGACCCGGGATGCGATCGACGGGATCTCCGCCCCGGACGGGCGCGCGCGGGTCGTCCGGGCCGTCTCCTGGATGATCCTTTTCGGGTCCCTTCACGGGGGGTTCCGGTATCTCGGGCGGCGGAAGATGCTCGCCACCGCCCGCCGGGTGGAGATGCGCCTCCGGCGTGATGTCTTTTCCCACGTGATCCGCCTTCCCCTGTCGTTTTTCGGCAGGACCCCCACCGGCGACGTCATGTCCCGGCTGACCAACGACGTCTCGGCGGTCTGGCTGCTGCTCGGCCCCGGCATGCTGACACTCGTCGGAACCGCGATTTCCTACGTCCTGGCGCTCCTCTTCATGGCCCGGATCAGCATCACGCTGACCCTCGTCTCGCTCGTGCTGGCGCCGGTGATCGTGTACACGTCCCGGGAGTACGGCAAGGTGTTCCACCGCCATCACCGGAAGGCGCAGGAGTCCCTCGCCGCGATGAACGCCGCCGTCCAGGAGAACGTCACCGGCATCCGGCTGGTCAAGGCCTACGGGCTCGAGGGGCAGGAGGAGAGACGGTTTCACCGCACCTGCCGCGAGTACTACCGGCAGAACATCTCCGTATCGAAGACCTCCGCCGCCTTCCACGGGGCGATCGGGGTCCTGGCGGGAGTGGGGATGGCGATCGTCCTCCTGATGGGGGGGTGGCTGGTGATCCGGGGGAGGCTGACGCTGGGGGGCTTCGTCGCCTTCAACGCCTATCTTGCGATGCTCTCCTTCCCGACGATGGCGCTCGGCTGGGTGATCAACCTCGTCCAGCGGGGCGGCAGCGCGATGGGCCGGATCAACGAGTTCCTGGGAATCCCCGCGGAACCGTGGGGCGCCGTCCTGTTTCCGCCGCGGAAGGTACCGGAGGCCCCGTTCCTCGAGGTTCGGGACCTCTCGTTCGACTACGACGGGGAGAACAGGGGGGAGGCGCTGCGGGGCATCACCTTCTCCCTCCGAAAAGGGGAGATCGTCGGCCTGGTGGGGCAGACGGGGAGCGGGAAAAGCACGCTCTTCTCCCTGTTGCTGCGGCTGTATCCCGTCCCGCCGGGGACGGTCTTCGTCGAGGGGAGGGACGTGAGCAGGCTTGGACTGGAGGAGGTCAGGCGCGCGGTGAGTCTCGTGAGCCAGGACCCGTTTCTCTTCTCCGACACGATCCTGGCGAACATCGGTTTCGGGAGGGATGTCCCGGACGAGCAGGAAGCGCTCCGCGCCGCCTCCATGGCCCGGTTCCGGGCGGAGATCGAGGAGCTGCCGAACGGCGTCCACACGGTGATCGGGGAGAGGGGGATCTCCCTGTCCGGCGGCCAGAAGCAGCGGGCCACGATCGCCCGTGCCCTCTTTGCGGGCGGGGAGCTTCTCCTTCTCGATGACGCCCTTTCCGCGGTCGACTCGGAGACGGAGCAGGAGATCTTCCGGGAGGTCCTCTCCGTGCGCTCCCGGACGGTCCTGTTCAGTACCCACCGCATGGCTTCCCTTTCCCGGTGCGACAGGATCCTGGTCCTTGAAGAGGGCAGGATCGTGGAGCAGGGGACGCACGACGAGCTGTTTTCCCTTGCGGGGGCCTATTACGACCTCTATTCCCGGCAGATGCTTGTCCGGGAACTGGAAGCGGCGCCGTGAGCAACGGGAGCGAGTTCTATTTCTACGAGGACCGGGTGGAAGCCCGGGGGATGGACGTGCGGCTCCTGCGCCGTCTCCTGTCCTACCTGGCGCCCCACAAGGGCCTGATCGCGATAGCCCTGGCGGGGCTCGTGCTCGGCACGGCCTGCCAGCTCGTCGGCCCCTACATCATCAAGCTGGTCATCGACAGGAACATCACCCCACGGGTCCTCGACGGGATGGCCGGGCGGATCGCCCTCTACCTCGCCGCGCTCGCCGGCGGGATGGGGTTCCTCTACCTCCAGATGTTCACGGTGTCCATCATCGGGCAAAGGGTCATCCTTCATATCCGCACCGAGATGTTCGGCCGTCTCCAGCGCCTGCCGGTCTCCTTCTTCGACCGCACCCCCACGGGCCGGGTGATGACCCGCCTCACCTCGGACGTGGAGGCGCTCCAGGATCTGATCTCCTCGGGTCTTGTCTCCACCGTGGGTTCCGTGGCGACCCTGGTCGGGATCTCGGCGGTCCTTCTCTGGATGGACGCACGCCTTGCCCTCGTCACCTTCGCCGTCCTTCCGGCCCTCCTCCTCTTCGTCGAGCTCCTGAAGAAATTCATCCGGGAGGCGAACCGGGAGATGAGGAGGAAGCTCGCCCGGCTCAACGCATACCTCCAGGAGCACGTGAGCGGGGTGGCCGTCGTCAAGGCTTTCGTCCAGGAGGAGAAATCGGTTCGCGGATTCGACGCCCGCAACGACGAATACGCCGCGGAGAGCATCCGCCTGACGAACTTCTACTCCGTGTATTTCCCCGGAGTGGAGCTGTTCGCATCCGTCGCGGTGGCCCTCCTTCTCTGGCAGGGAGGGATCCGGGTGATCGCGGGGGCCGTTACCTTCGGAACCCTCGTGGCGTTTCTCGAATACGCGCAGAAGTTCTTCAACCCCATCAAGGACATAAGCGACAAATACAACATTCTCCAGTCGGCCCTCGCGTCGAGCGAACGGATCTTCCAGGTCCTGGACACGGATGTCTCCACCGAGTACCTGCCGCTTTCCCCCGGCAGGAAGCCACCGCCCGAGGCGGCGGAAGGTGCGGACGGGGAAGGCGCGAGGCGCTCCTCCCCTCCGGCGATCGAGTTCCGGGATGTCTGGTTTTCCTACCCGAAGGCGACAGGCGAAGAGGGGGAGAAGCGGGAGATGGTCCTGCGCGGGGTTTCCTTTGCGCTTGCCGAGGGCGAGACGGGGGCGATCGTGGGCGCCACCGGCGCGGGGAAGACGACGATCCTTAACCTGTTGTGCCGGTTCTACGAAATCTCCCGGGGCGAGATCCGGGTCTTCGGGAGGGATATACGGGAAATCCCCCGGGAGGAGCTGCGCCGGATGATCTCCCTCGTCCTTCAGGACCCGTATCTCTTCTCCGGCACGATCCGGGAGAACGTGGAGGCGGGCGGCGCGGAGCTTGAACGGGCTGTAGAGGCGGCCGGCGTCGCGCGGTTCGCCGCCGCCTGGGAGGGGGGACTTGCCACGCAGGTGGGGGAGCGCGGCGCGCGACTCTCCGTCGGGCAGCGGCAGCTCGTGTCGTTCGCGCGGTCTTTGGCCCGCGACCCGAAGATCCTCGTGCTGGACGAGGCGACATCCAGCGTCGACCCGGTCACCGAGCACGAGATCCAGGGCGCCCTCGGAAAGATCCTGACCGGGAGGACGTCCCTCGTGGTCGCCCACCGACTTTCCACCGTCCTCACGGCCGACCGGATTCTCGTGATGCACCGGGGGAAGGTCCGGGAGACCGGCACCCACCACGAACTCCTCGCGGCCTGCGGGATCTACCACCGGCTCTTCACCCTCCAGTTCGCGGAGCGATGATTCCGGTCAAGGCGTGGGGAAGCGCCCGTACGGAAAATGTGTACTCCGCCGGTTCATCTATATTAGGATATCTTTTTCACCATCTCCCGGAGGCGGCGTGTATGGCTCTGCAGGCGGTAGTCGAGACGAATATTCCCGGCCTGACCCTGCTTGGGCGGGGCAAGGTGAGGGACATCTACGAGGTGGAAGGAAAACTCCTGCTGGTGGCGTCCGACCGGCTGTCGGCGTTTGACGTGGTGCTGCCGGACGGGATTCCCGGCAAGGGGAAGGTGCTCACCCAGATCTCCGTTTTCTGGTTCCGGAAACTCGCGGATATCGTCCCCAACCACATGATCTCGGTCGACGTGATGGACTTTCCTCCCGGGGCGAGAAATCACGAGGAGATGCTCTCGGAGCGTTCGATGCTTTGCCGGAGGGCCCGGCCGCTTCCCGTTGAATGCGTCGTCCGCGGATACCTGTCCGGTTCCGGTTGGGCCGAATACCGCGAACGGGGGGAGGTCTGCGGAATCCGGGTCCCCGGCGGACTGTCCGAGTCGGCCCGTCTCCCGGACCCGATCTTTACCCCCGCGACCAAGGAGGAGAAGGGGAAGCATGACATGAACATCTCCTTCGCCAGGATGGTTGAGATCGTCGGGAAGGAGATGGCCGAGAATGCGCGGGCGGCCTCGCTGGAGATCTACCGCAGGGCGGCGGACTACGCCCGCGGAAGGGGGATCATCATCGCAGACACCAAGTTCGAGTTCGGGGTGGCCGACGGGAAGCTCATCCTGATCGACGAGGTGCTGACGCCGGACTCGTCGAGGTTCTGGCCCACGGAAGGCTATCGCCCGGGGGGAGCGCAGAAGAGCTTCGACAAGCAGTTCGTCCGCGATTATCTCCTGACCCTTCCGTGGAACAAGACCGCACCCGGACCGAAGCTTCCCGCCGACGTGATCGCGAAGACCGCGGAGAAATACCGGGAAGCGATGAGAATACTGACGGGAAGGGACATCGGGTAACGGGAGTCGGTCCCTCCTCCGGAAGACATTTCTCGACAACCGCGGGCCGATCGCTTGCGCCGCGTTTCCTCCACGCCGTACCTGATTTACAATAGTTTCCGGGAGGGGGGTTATTGGCCAACGGGGAAATCCGCGGCAAGACGGTGGCGATCGTCGGCGGCGGGCCGGGAGGCTGCGCAACCGCCATCAAGCTGTTGCAGCTCTCCCGCAAGCTTGACCTCGGCCTCCGCGTCGTTCTCATCGAGGGGAAGGATTTCGAGCGCCACTACAACCAATGCGCCGGAGTCCTTTCCCCGCCCATCGAGGAACTCCTCCAGTGCCGCTTGGACGTAGAGCTCCCCTACGAGACGTTCAAACGCCAGATCTTCGGCTACCGCCTCTACGCCGGGAACAAGCAGATTCTCCTGGTGGGACAGCACAGGGGGGGCGCCACATACACCGTGCGCAGGGTTTATTTCGACCGGTTCTTCCTGTCCTGTGCGGAGAAGGCGGGAGCGGAGGTTTCCCATAGCCGCGTGACGGCAATCGATTTCCCCCAAAAGGGGCGGGACAGCGTATACCTGTACACGGAGGGGGGGATGCTCAAGGCGGACGTCGTCGTGGGAGCGTTCGGGCTGGACGACGGGATGATGAGCATCTTCGAGACGGCCACCGGAGGACGGTACCGGAGACCGGGAAAGTACATGCATACCTTTGTGGTGAAGATCCCCTCGGACCGCGGTTTTATCGAGAAGAAGCTCGGCAGCATCATCTACGCGTATCTCTTCCCCCCCGGGATCCCCAACCTGGATTTCGGTGCGATCACCCCGAAGGGGGACCACATCATCGTGAACGTGGCGGGGCGACGCGCCACGGTGGAGGACATGTTCGCCTTCCTGTCGCTGGATATCGTGCGGGACCACCTGCCTTCGTTTGCCCCGGACAGCCAGGAGGTGTACCGGGGAAAGTTTCCCGGGAAGCCCGCACGCGGGGCGGCGGGCGACCGGTATCTCGTGGTGGGCGACGCCACCGGATGGATGCGCCCCTTCAAGGGGAAGGGGATCAATCTGGCGATCCATACCGGCATCCTGGCGGCCGAGACGATGGTGGAGTTCGGGATCAACTTGGCCTCCTTCCGACGGTACGAGGAGAAGACCAGGGAGCTCCGGGAGGATTATCATTACGGAACATGGATGCGCCACCTGTGCAAGGCAGGGGAGATCGCGGGGACGCTCGGGACGGTCGTGTCGATGGCACAGGTTGACCAGGGTGTGCACGACGCCCTGTTCAACGCGGTCTCGGGGCACGATTCCTTCCGGAACATCTTTCGTCAGTATGCCCGTCCCCGCGTTTTTGCCGACGTGGTCCGGAACTACGTCGCGGACCGGAAGAGGAGAAGGTCATGAGCATCACGGTGCGAAGGATGCGGACCCAGGATGCGGAGGCCGTTCTGCGAGTAAACGAGAAAATCACCGGGACGCCGCACGAGGCGCAATGGGAGTCCAAGATCATCGACCATCTGTCGAGTCACCCGCTCGGTTGCCTCGTCGCGGAGGCGGAGGGAATGGTCGTCGGCTTCATTCTCGGCGACATCCGGGGATGGGAGTTCGCCATCCCCAAGAGCGGCTGGATCGAGATCGTCGGCGTCGATCCGGAGTACCAGGGGAAAGGAGTCGCCCGGGCGCTCATCGAGAAACTCCACGTCTACTTCCGGAATCACAACGTGGAACGGGTGATGACGATGGTGAACTGGAACGACGGCGGTCTGGTTTCCTTTTTCCGAACGTTGGGATTCGAGCGGTCGGAGTTCATCATCCTGGACAAAGAGGTCTCTCACGGAGAAGAGGATTGATCGGCGTGGAGGGAGCAGGGAGGTGACGGCCCTGTTCTTCAAGAGCCTTAAGAAGGTTCTCTCGCAAAACGGCGCCCCCGGGGCGTCCCCGGACGGTCTCCGGCCCGCGGGAGTCCTCGTTCCCCTGTGCGAGCGGGGAGGGGAGGTGACGGTGGTCCTGGCGCGCCGGTCCGAACGCGTCCCCCACCACAAGGGGCAGATCTGCTTCCCGGGGGGCAGCCGTGAACCCGGCGACGCGGACCTGTTCGCCACGGCGCTGCGGGAGGCCGGGGAAGAGCTGGGAATCCGCAGGGAAGACGTCGACCTGATCGGTGCGATGGAGCCGGTCCCGACGGTGACGGGGTTTTTCATCCAGCCGTACGTCGTGCAAATCCCCGGGGAGACGAGGTTCTCCCTCGACGATTTCGAGATGGAGGAGGTCTTCGAGGTGCCCCTGTCGGTCTTTTCGGAGTACGACCGGTACCGGTGTGCCGAGGCGACCTTCCTGGGTAAGGAAAACAAGGTTTACTTCTTCGATTACGGGCCGCACACGATCTGGGGCGCTACGGCCAAGATCCTCCACCGGCTGGCGGAGCTGGCGGGGGAAACTTCCCTCCGTTGACACGTTTTCATCTGCCGGCATAGAATGAAAAATTACATTATCATTGTGAAACGGATGCCGGAAGGCGCAAGGGGATGAACGGTGCCCCACAGGAATGAGCCGGGCTCGGTCGGCCTGGTCAAGAAACAGTTCTACACCTTTTGCGAGCCTCCCCACGAGATGGAGCTGTCGTCGGGGGCGAAGCTGGGACCGATCACGCTCGCCTACGAAACCTACGGCAAGCTGAACCGGGACAAGTCGAACGCGATCCTCATCCTGCACGCCCTCTCGGGCGACTGCCACGCGGCCGGGAGATATTCCGAAAGCGACAAACACCCGGGGTGGTGGGACAACACCATCGGGCCCGGCAAGCCGTTCGATACCGAGAAGTACTTCGTCATCTGCTCGAACGTCATCGGCGGATGCCAGGGGAGCACCGGGCCGCCCTCGATCAATCCCGCGACGGGCAAGGAGTACGGCCTCTCCTTCCCGATGATCACCATCCATGATATGGTGCGCGCCCAGGTGTGCCTGATCGACCATCTCGGGATCGACAGGCTCCTTGCCGTAACGGGCGGTTCGATGGGGGGGATGCAGGCGCTGCGGTGGGCGGTCTCGTACCCGGACCGCGTGATCGCGTCGATCCCGATCGCGACGACGTCGAAACTCTCCCCCCAGGGGATCGCCTTCAACGAGGTGGGCCGGGTGGCGATCATGGCGGACCCCAACTTCAGCGGCGGGGACTATTACGGCAAGACCGTTCCCCGGGAGGGTCTCGCCCTTGCCCGGATGATCGGGCACATCACCTATCTTTCCGACGACTCGATGCACGAGAAGTTCGGACGGAAACTCCGGGGAAAGAAGTCCTTCGGCTACAACTTCAACGTCGACTTCGAGGTCGAAAGCTACCTTCGGTACAAGGGCGACACCTTCGTCCACCGCTTCGACGCCAACTCGTACCTCTACATCACCAAGGCGATCGACTACTTCGATCTGTCGCTTCCGTCAGGCTCGCTGGGCAAGACGGTCGAGGAGACGATTGCGAAGTTCCTCATCATCTCGTTCAAGTCCGACTGGCTCTACCCCCCCTACCAGGCCCGGGAGATCGTCAAGGCGCTGATGATCAACGGGATCGACGTGACCTATTGCGAGATCGACTCGCGGTACGGACACGACGCCTTCCTGCTCGACGAGGGGGAGATGTCCAAGATCATCACGAACTTCCTCGCCAACGTGGCGGAGAGGAACGGCATCCGGGAGGCCGCGTCCACGTGATGGCCGAAGGGGCCCGGATCGACCACAGCGTCATCCTCGGTTTCATCCCGGCGGGGGCGAAGGTCCTGGACCTGGGCTGCGGCGACGGTTCCCTCCTGGAGAAGCTCGTCCGCCGGAAAAGCGTGACCGGCCGCGGCATCGAGATCTCCGAGGAGGGAGTCCGCTCCTGCATCGCCAAGGGACTCACCGTCATGCAGGGAGACATCGACAAGGGACTGCGCGACTACCCGGACAACTCCTTCGACTACGTCGTCCTCAACCAGACGCTTCAGGCGGTGAAGAAGCCCGACGTGGTCCTCTCGGAGATCCTGCGGGTGGGGAAGAAGGGAATCGTGGGATTTCCCAACTTCGCCTACTGGAAGATGCGTTTCTATCTGTTCACCTTCGGCCGGATGCCCAAGACGGAGTTTCTCCCCTTCGAGTGGTACAACACGCCGAACATCCACTTCTGCTCGATCCTGGACTTCCGGGAGTATTGCGCGAAACACGAAGTGAGGATCGAAGAGTCCGTCTATTTGTCCGCCGACCGCGGGGGGCGGGTCCTCCGGGGGGTCAGGCCGAATCTTTTTGCCGAGAACGCGGTCTACCTCCTTTCGGACGGGAGGCGGGCCCGCTGATGCATTCTTGACGATCCGCCCCGGCCTTGGAAGAATGAGGGCGTTCCGGGTCCGTGGATGCATCTCCGGCCGGGGAAATCAAGGAGCCGCAGCGTTACACGCCCGGACGGACCGGCCCGCGGCCGGGATCGAGGCGCGACCCGCGGGAATCCCCTGCGCGCCGAAAAAGAGGGACACCATGAGCCGAACGATCAATTTCAACGCCGGACCTGCAGCCCTTCCCCTCCCTGCGCTGGAACGCGCCCGGGACGAATTGCTCGATTTCGCCGGCAGCGGCATGTCGGTGATGGAGCACAGCCACCGGGGAAAGGAGTACGAGGCGGTTCACGACGAGGCCATCGCTCTCGTCCGCGAACTCCTCGGCGTACCGTCGGGTTACGAGGTGCTTCTGGTCCAGGGGGGCGCCACGTCGCTGTTCGCCGAGATCCCCATGAACCTCCTGGAGAAGGGGAAAAGCGCCCAGTACCTGATCACCGGAGCCTGGGGAGAGAAGGCGCTCGGCGAGGGCAAGGTCGTCTCGTCCCTGTTCGGCGCCAGCATATCGGTCCAGAGCACCGGCGTCGGGGAAGGCAAGGGGAAGAGCTACACACGCGTCCCCGCCCGCGGAGAGGGGAAGGTCGACGCCGGGGCGGCCTATCTGCATATCACCTCCAACGAGACGATTCACGGCGTGCAGTTCAACGTCGACGCTTCCCGCCCGTTCCCGGATACCGGAGCCGTACCGCTTATCGCCGACATGTCGAGTGATTTCCTCTGGCGGCCCCTCGACGTGACGAAGTTCGGCCTGATGTACGCCGGGGCACAGAAGAACCTCGGTCCGCCGGGAGTGGTGGTGGCGGTGGTGTCGAAGGAGGTTCTCGACAGGGGACGCAAGGACATTCCCAAGATCTTCCAGTTCCGCACCCACGCCGAGAACAAATCGCTCTACAACACGCCGCCCACCTTCGGGATCTACATGGTCCGGAACGTCCTCGCCTGGCTGAAAGGTCAGGGGGGGCTGGCGAAAGCGGAGGAGAGGAACCGGAAGAAGGCGAATCGCCTCTACGGCGTGATCGACCGTAATCCGGAGTTCTTCCGGTCGCCTGTGGAGAAGGAGAGCCGGTCCGTGATGAACGTGGTCTTCCGGCTTCCCGGCGAGGAGCTCGAGGCGCAGTTCATCGCCGATGCGAAGAAGAAGGGGATGGTCGGCCTGAAAGGGCACCGCTCCGTCGGAGGAATCCGCGCCTCCATCTACAATGCGGCGTCCTACGAATGGGTGGACGAACTCGCCGGCTTCATGGAGGACTTTGCCAGGAATAAATAAGGAAAGGGGTGGGATGGTGCCGGAAAAGGGGGATTGATTTTTTTCCGCCCATCCCCTATCGTGGTTTGTCACATCGTGCGGGGCTGTAGCTCAGTTGGGAGAGCGCCTGAATGGCATTCA
>JBAUKK010000175.1:0-5943 GCA_049577645.1 Candidatus Deferrimicrobiaceae bacterium | reverse complement strand
ACGGGAACCTGGACAAAAACGCGTTGAAGAAGCTCGTAGCATTCCAGATCGACAGCGGCACGGACGGGATCGTTCCCTGCGGCACAACGGGAGAGTCGGCCACGCTGTCCTTTGATGAGCACGAACGCGTCATCGACATCGTGCTCGAATCCGCGGACGGCCGTGTTCCCGTAATCGCCGGAACCGGATCCAATAATACGAAGGAGGCCGTCGCCCTGACCCGCTACGCGAAAAAGGCGGGGGTCAGCGGGGCGCTCGTCATCACGCCGTACTACAACAAGCCGACCCAGGACGGGCTCCTCCGGCACTTCCGTGCCGTGGCGGAGTCGGCCGACGTCCCGATCATCCTCTACAACGTCCCGGGAAGGACCGGCGTCAACATGGCCGCCCAGACCGTGGCCCGGCTGGCCGAGATCCCGAACATCGTGGGGGTGAAGGAGGCTTCGGGCAACCTGACCCAGGTATGCGACATCATCCGGATGACCCCCAAGAAGTTCTGCGTCCTCTCCGGGGAGGATGCCCTGTTTTTCCCGATGATGGCGCTGGGTGCGAGAGGGGTGATCTCCGTTACGTCCAACGTCGCCCCCCGGCTGATGGCGGAGCTGTACGACACCTACGTCATCGGTGAGATCTCCCGGGCGAGGGACATCCATTACCACCTGTGGCCGCTTTTCCAGGCGCTGTTCCTCGAGACCAATCCCATTCCCGTCAAGACGGCCCTGGCGATGATGAAAAAGATCCGCGAGGAATTCCGTCTTCCCCTCTCCCCGATGGCGGATGCGAGCCGGAAAGCGCTCGCCAAGACACTTTCCGACATGAAGCTTGTCTGACGTTCCGGGGGAGGAAGACGTGGCGAAGGTAGTCGTATGCGGGGCAATGGGAAGGATGGGGCGGGCGATCATCGACGTGCTCCGGGAACGACCGCAGGGGCTGGTGCTCGGAGGTGCGGTGGAAACGCCGGGTCACCCGCAGCTGGGGCAGGACGCTTTTGAGGCCGCCGGGGCGGGAACGGCGGGGGTTGTCGTCACGAGCGATTTCCCCTCGGCGATCGCCCGGGCGGACGTGGCGATCGACTTCACCCACGCGGCTTCGTCCGTCAGGCACGCCGCGGAAGCCGCCGTCGCGGGGAAACCGATCGTGATCGGGAGCACCGGCCTGACGCAGGAGCAGACTGCGGAGATCCGGGAATCGGCGAAGGGGGTCGCCTGCGTATTGTCCCCGAACATGAGCGTGGGGGTGAACCTGATGTTCCGGATGGCGGCAGACGTTGCCCGGGTACTCGGCGACGACTACGACGTGGAGATCGTCGAGACGCACCACCGGTTCAAGAAAGATTCGCCCTCGGGGACGGCGGTGAAGCTGGCCGACGTGGTTGCCGGCGCGCTCGGCCGGGAGATGAAGGAGGCGGGAGTCTACGGCCGCCACGGAATGGTCGGAGAACGGCCCCGGAAGGAAATCGGGGTGTTCGCGGTACGGTCGGGGGACGTTGTGGGCGAACACACCCTCGTGTTCGGCGGGATCGGGGAGAGGCTCGAGATCACCCACCGGGCCCACAGCCGGGACACGTTTGCCCGGGGCGCCGTACGGGCCGCCTCCTGGGTCATCGGAAAACCGGCGGGGATCTATGACATGAATGCGGTGCTGGGGCTGTGATGTCATGAAGATCGTCCGGTTCGAATTACGGGGAAATGTTGCGTACGGCCTCGTCGATCCGGAAAGGGGGGAGATCCGGGAACTTGACGGCCCGCCGTTCGAGGGCATCCGGGATACCGGTTCCGTCCGGCCGCTTGACGATGTCCGCCTCCTCGCTCCCGCGGTCCCCTCCAAGATCGTCGCCATCGGGTTGATCTACCAGGGGCACGCGCGGGAGATGGAGAAGGTGGTCCCCGAGGAGCCGCTCATCTTCCTCAAGGCTCCGTCCGCGCTCAATAACCCCGGCGGCGACGTGGTATACCCGCGTGCCTCCAAACGGGTGGACTACGAGGCGGAACTGGCCGTCGTCATCGGAAAGAGGGCGAAGGACGTGGCGGCAAGGGATGCGCGGTCGGTGATCCTGGGGTACACCTGCATCAACGACGTGACCGCCCGGGACCTCCAGGTGAAGGACGTGCAGTACGCGCGGGCGAAGGGGTTCGACACCTTCGCGCCGCTCGGCCCCTGGGTCGTGACGGACCTTGACCCGTCCGCCCTGCAGGTCCGCTGTCTCGTGAACGGCCAGGTGAAGCAGGACAGCAACACGCGTGAGATGGGCACAACGGTATTCTCGCTGGTGGACCACATCTCCCACGTCATGACTCTGTACCCCGGCGACGTCATCGCGACCGGCACTCCTCCGGGGGTCGGCCCCGTGACGGTGGGGGATGTGATGACTGTCGAGATCGAAGGGATCGGATCCCTGACCAACCGGGTCGTAGCCCAATAGCCCACCTTCCACGAGGAGAATGTGACGAGATGAGCCGATTTCCGCTTTCCACACGGATAAAGGCCCTTCCTCCGTACCTGTTCGCCGAACTGGACCGGAAAAAGGAGAAGGTCCGTGCCCGCGGCGTGGATATCATCGACCTGGGGGTCGGGGATCCCGATCGGCCGACGCCGAAACACATCGTGGACCGAATGAAAAGGGAGACGGCCGTTCCGGCCAACCACCAGTACCCGTCCTATGAAGGGCTCCTTGCGTTCCGGTCGGCTGCGGCGAACTGGTACAGGCGGCGGTTCGGCGTGTCGCTCGACCCATCCTCCGAGGTGGTGACACTCATCGGATCGAAGGAGGGGATCGCCCACTTCCCGCTTGCCTTCGTGAACCCCGGCGACGGGGTCCTGGTGCCGGATCCCGGCTATCCCGTCTATCACATCGCCACGATGTTCGCAGGCGGGAGATCGCACTTCCTGCCGCTGTTGCGCGAAAACGGATTCCTGCCCGACCTTGACGCGGTCCCCCGCTCCGTCCTTGCCAAGGCGAAGATCCTGTTTCTCAACTATCCGAACAATCCGACGTCCGCCGTGGCCGACCGGAAATTCTACCGAAGGGTACTGGGGTTCGCCGAGGAGAACGACCTGATCGTGGCGCACGACGTGGCGTACACGGAGATCTATTTCGACGCGGAGAAACCGATGAGCATTCTCGAGCTCCCGGGGGCGAAGAAGCGGTGCATCGAGTTTCACTCCCTTTCCAAGACCTACAACATGACGGGTTGGCGGATAGGCTTCGCCGTGGGAAACCCGGAGCTGGTTGCGGGCATCGGAAAGGTCAAGAGCAACGTGGACAGCGGGGTGTTCCAGGCAGTGCAGATCGCCGGGATCGAGGCGCTCACGAGCGGCGACGAGGTCACCGGCGCCATCCGGCGCACCTACCAGGAGCGGCGGGATTTCCTGGTCCCCGGGCTTCGGGCGCTGGGCCTCGATCCGGTAGAACCCCGGGGCACCTTTTACGTATGGATTCCCGTTCCGAAGGGGTATACATCGGCATCCTTCTGCTCCCACCTGCTGGAAGAGGCCGGCATCGTCACCACTCCGGGGAACGGGTTCGGAAAATGCGGGGAGGGATACATCCGCATCGCCTTGACGAAGGAGAAGGGGCGGATCCGGGAGGCTCTCTCCCGGATGCGAAAGGTGGGTTTCTAGCCTCGGGGACATTCCTTGAGGTTGTCGGTTGTACGGTTGAAGGAGTGTCCCCGCTCACGGGAAAGGATCGCGTGTCGGAAGAAGTCATCCTGCTTCTCGGAAGCAACGCCGGCCGCCGGGTCAGGCAGCTTCGGGACGCCATCAAGGCGCTGGCCGGGGGAGTGGAGATCGGGAAAGTGTCCCGGATCTTTGCGGGCGAGCCGAGCGGGAGGACAAACCAGCCCTGGTATCTGAACATCGCGGTACGGGGGGAGACCGCCCTTGCACCCGACTCCCTGCTTCATTTCGTCAAGAGGATCGAGGCGAAAGCGGGCCGAAAGGCGGGGGCGCACTGGGGACCGCGAGAGCTCGACATCGACATCATTCTGATGGGGAACCGCGTGGTTCGCGAGCCGTACCTTGCGATTCCTCACCCGATGATGTCCGCCAGGCGGTTCTGCCTTGCCCCCGTAGCCGAAATTGCCCCGGAGGCTATCGTACCCCCGGGGGGAAAGACAGTTTGGGACCTTCTCGGCGAATGCCGGGACCCGCTCGAGGTGAGGCCGGTATGAAACGGCACGGGACATGGAAGATGGCGTCTGCGGGAGTATTGTTGCTGCTGCTTCTCCTCCTTGCGGCAGGCGGCTGCCGCAAGAAGGAGCCTTCCCGGGGTGCGGAGGGGGATGCGGTCCTCTTGAGCGCCCTGAACGAAATCGAGAACTACAAGGAAATTCTCCGGAAGGATCCGAAAAACCTCCAGGCCCTGATCGGCATCGGGAACCTCTATTTCGACACCCGGCAGGATCAGCTGGCCATCGAACATTACCGGCGGGCCCTTACCCTCGACCCCCGGAACGTGAACGTCAGGACGGACATGGCTGTCTGCTACCGGAGGAAGGGGGACCCCGACAAGGCGATCGAGGAACTAAAGAAGGTGATCTCGATCGACCCCCGGCATCCGCAGTCCCGCTACAATTTGGGGGTCATCCTGATCCACGACAAGAAGGATATCGAGGGAGGCGTGGAGGCGTGGGAGGCGCTCCTGGAAAGCATCCCGGAGTACCCCTACCGGGAATCCCTGAAGGCGGAGATCACGAAGATGCGGACCATGATCGATTCCATGAAGCCCAAACCAAGGTAAAATGGATTTCATTATGGGGAACACTTCGCAGTAAAAAGAAAAATACCACCCGTTCCTGTACATCCCTCCATCAGCAAGCCCGCTGGATATTGGAAACAGGAAAAGGTTATATTTTATATTGACAGTCCCGTGGACAAGGAATATATGTAACAATGTTTTGTTCCCACGATGTTGACTCCGCACAGGGAGGAGAGATGGTACGGCGCGACAAGGCGAATTACATCATCCAGTCCGTCTCGCATGCCCTTGATGTTCTTGAAGAGTTTCGAGGGGATGTGGACGAACTGGGCGTAACCGAACTCAGCAAGAAGCTTAAACTTCATAAAAATAACGTTTTTCGTATCCTGGCGACGTTGCAGTCGAGGAACTACATCGAGCAGAACAAGGCGAACGAGAACTACCGTCTCGGGATAAGGTGCCTGGAGCTGGGGCAGACGTTCATTCACCAGAGGGGAATGCTGAAGCAGGCCAAACCGGTTCTCCACGAACTCGCCGCGAAGACGGGGGAGACAAGCTACGTGTCGATCCTGCGGGGGAACCAGGTCGTGTACCTGGATTCGGTCGAACCGGCGACCACGGTCCGGGTCGTTTCCCGTCTCGGTCTTCAAATGCCGACGCACGCCACCGCCGCCGGAAAAGTGCTGGTGGCGTACGAATCCGAGGAAGACCTTCGCAAACGGCTCGACCCGGAACTCGACAGCTATACCAAAAACACCATCAAAACCGCCGAGGACCTCCTGCGCCACCTCAGCGTCGTTCGGGAAAAAGAGTATGCCACCGATCTCGAGGAGTTCGAGGAAGGGCTGCGTTGCATCGCTTCCCCGATCCGCGACTACACACGAAAGGTGATCGGCGCCCTGAGCGTCTCCGGCCCGGCGCACCGCCTCACGGACGAGAGGATCGAAACGGCGATCGGCGCCGAAGTGACCCGGCTGGCAAAGGAGCTCTCCACCCGCCTCGGCTATCGGGAGTAGGGAGGCAGGCGCTTCCGTTCCCCGTCCGGACCCGATCGGTCCCGGAATGTCTTGACACCCCCCACCGGCAAATGGTAATTCTTCAAATGAATGATGGTTCAGTCAAGGGGGGACGAAATGGCGCGGCCAGCAGACCGGGGAGGGACAAAGGCAAAGCGGGAACGCATTCTGCGGGCGGCGATTAAAATCTTCTCCCAGAAGGGATTCTTCAGTTCCAAGGTATCCGAC
>JBAUKK010000174.1:0-1600 GCA_049577645.1 Candidatus Deferrimicrobiaceae bacterium | reverse complement strand
GACTTCGCTTGCGGACCCGGGACCGACGTGGTACATTATCTTCAGTTCGAAAAATCCCGAGACACAATCCTCTCCACAAGGGACCTTTCGAAGAAGCGGACCCGCTGCCTTGGCCGGTCCATTCGAAGCTTCTCCTGAAACTTCACCATGCGGAAAGATCGGACGGGCGAACTGCCTGCCCCCGGTTGTGCTTGGTGAAAAACGTCAGGAGAAGAAAAAGAACATGACAGAACCAAGAACGTCGCAAGAAAGAAAATCGTTTGAAGCGTTCGGGCTGCGCCCTGAGCTCCTCCGCGCCGTAGCGGAGAAGAACTACACCACCCCAACCCCCATCCAGGAGAAGGCGATCCCCTTCGTGATGGAGGGGAAGGACCTCCTCGGCTGCGCACAGACCGGCACCGGAAAGACGGCCGCCTTTGCGCTCCCGATCCTCCATCATCTGCAGGAGACGCCCTGGAAGGGGCGCGGGCGGCGGCCCATCCGCACCCTCGTGCTGACGCCGACGCGGGAGCTGGCCTCCCAGATCGCGGAAAGCTTCGGGGCGTACGGCAGGCACACGGGCCTTAAAACAGCCATCGTGTTCGGCGGTGTCAGCCAGGGCCCGCAGGCGCAGGCCCTCAGGCAAGGGATCGATATCCTCGTGGCCACGCCCGGACGGCTGCTCGACCTCATGTCGCAGGGACTCGTTAACCTGCGGACCGTCGAGACCTTCGTCCTGGACGAGGCCGACCGGATGCTCGACATGGGCTTCATCCACGACATCCGGCGGATCATCGACCAGTTGCCCGGAAAGCGGCAGACCCTTTTCTTCTCGGCCACGATGCCGGGGGAGATTCGAGGGCTCGCTGGCAGCATCCTGCGCGACCCGGTCCGGGTCGCCGTAACCCCCGTGGCGACACCGGCCGAGGCCGTGGCGCATCAGGTCCACTACGTGGAGAAATTGGAAAAGATCGAGCTGCTCAAGCACCTCCTGGATGGCCCTTCCATCAAGAATGCGCTGGTCTTCACCCGCACCAAGCACGGGGCGGACAAGGTCACCAAACAGCTCGCCCGCCACAACGTCCGGACCGAGGCGATCCACGGAAACAAGTCGCAAAACGCACGTGAGAAGGCCCTGGGCAGCTTCAAGCGGGGCCAGACGAGGGTGCTCGTGGCGACGGACATCGCCGCCCGGGGCCTCGACATCATCGACCTGTCCCACGTGATCAACTTCGACCTTCCCAACGAGCCGGAGAGCTACGTTCACCGGATCGGCCGCACGGGGCAGGCCGGCGCAACCGGCATCGCTCTGTCCTTCTGTTCCTTCGAGGAGCGCCCCTTCCTCGCCGGGATCGAACGGCTCATCCGCAAGCACCTTCCTGTGGCGCAGGCCCATCCCTACCGCTCCAGCCGAAATCCCGGACCTCCGACGGACCTCGACCCGCGGCGGGCGAACGGCGTGCCGGTCCTTTCCATGGTCCGTGCCGACGAGCTTTTCCGGCCGGGCCGGATGGACGCCTTTCCCGGTCGTTCCGACGGCCGCCCGGGCCGGTCGAGACGGGAGGCGAAGTGGGGCGCCGGTTCCGAAAGCCGCAAGCAGGGCAGCCGCAACGCGGAGCGC
>JBAUKK010000173.1:0-3401 GCA_049577645.1 Candidatus Deferrimicrobiaceae bacterium | reverse complement strand
GGCCTAAGAACCGGGACGTTCCTGATACTTTTCGGTCCTCATGCAGTCGGGGGAGAAACCGGTTCCTTCCTTCGCGAAAAAAGTTCAGCAACGTCCCCGGGCTTTCCGGAGCCGGGTCGGTGGTAGTATGGTGAAAAAAGCCGGGGACGTTGCTAAGAACCGGGACGTTGCTGAGTTTTTCATCCTGCATGCGAGATGGCGCGGAGGTGAGGGGATGAGCAAGATCGACATCGGGCGTGCGAGGTCGCTTTCCATCAAGTGCCTGTCGGAGACCTCCTGGCACGACAACGCCCGGATGCGGCAGGACGTCCGGGAGGCCGGGGGCCTCGGGGTCGACCAGTTCGACGTGAAGTGGACGCCGGAGAACGCCGCGGGGGTCTCGTCCCTGATCGAGTCCGTGGACGGAGGCGGGCGCAGCCGGAAGTTCCTGATGGACGTGGGGTGGGACGTCGGGTACATGGACGGGGTGTTTCGCCGCGAGGGGATCGACCGGATGCTTGCCGCCGGCGAGATCGACTACCTCTACATCACCCACGAGCACGTCGACCACTTCTGGGGGCTTCCCGCGGCGGTAAAGCATCGCCCCGACGTGAAGATCCTCCTTCCCGCCGGCTTCTCGGAGAAGAGCAAAGAGATCATCCGGAATTCCGGGCACACGGGAAAGGTGGTGGAGCTCGGCCCGGAACGTCCCCACGTCCTCTTTCCCGGATGCGCCTCGGTCACGTTCGACATCCCGATCTTCCTCAAGACCCGCGGGGAGCAGGTTCTCTACTTCCACGTGGAGGGGCGCGGGATGATCACCGTCACGGGGTGCTGCCACGAGGGCGTTCTCGGGCTCCTGGAGTACGCCCAGGAGGAATTCGACGGCTTTTCGGAATTCCACGGAGTCTACGGGGGGCTGCACATTTCCCCGTTCGAGGAGTGGGGTCCCGCGCAGGAGGAACTCCTGGACAAACTCCAGGCCTTCCGCCTTCAGCGCCTGGCCTGCAACCACTGCACGGGGGTGTTGACCGTGGAGAAGATGCTCGAGCGGGGAATGCACGTCGTGCGCGGCTCGGGCAAACACGGGAGCAAGAGCGACCTGTACCTGGGCAACGGCGACACGGTGGTGTTCTGAAGGGGAAAACCTCCTTCAGTCCAGATACCGCTCCCGCCACATTCCGAAGACAAGCAGGGCCCACAGCCGATACTGGTGGTCCCGCCGGCCGGACAGGTGCTCCCCAACGACCCGGTCGACCCCCTCGGGACGCAGGAACCCTTCCCGCCGCACCCTCTCCCCGTTCAGGTACTCGTCGAGCAGCGGGCGAAGCTCGTTGCGCAGCCACCGGTTGACCGGGATCCCGAAACCCATCTTCGGCCGGTCGATCAGTTCCTTCGGGACATGCCGGTACAGGACCTTCCGCAGCAGGAACTTGGTTTCCCCGCTCCGGACCTTGAGGTCCATGGGGAGTCTCGCGGCGAACTCGACGATCCGGTGGTCGAGCAGCGGGACCCTCGCCTCCAGGGAATAGGACATCGACGCCCGGTCCACCTTGGCCAGGATGTCGTCCACGAGGTAGGTCCGGATATCGGTGGCCATCGCCCTCTCCACGATGCCGCCCGCCCTCGGGTCGCGGAAGGTCCGGAAGTAGGAGAGACCGGAGTCGTCCGCTACCTGGGGAACGATCTCCCCGATCCGGCGCCTTTCGAAAATCCCTACCGTGTGGAAGTACATCTCCGCGGGATCGTCGTAGAGGATGCTCTCGGCGCCTCGCTGGATCTTGTGGACGGGGATCCGGGCGAGGAGAGAGGCCAGCGGGCGCCGCAGGAACCCCGGGATCCCCTGGACGACGGCACCCTGGCGAACCCAGTCGTACCGCGGGTAGCCGCAGAACAGTTCGTCCCCCCCGTCCCCCGACAGGCTCACCGTGACATGCCGGCGGGTGAACTCGGAAACGAGCATCGTCGGTATCGCCGAGGAGTCGGCGAACGGCTCGTCGTACGCGTCGGGGATCTTCCGGACGAGGGAGAGCGCCTCCGCGGGCGTGCACATCTTTTCGTGGTGGTCCGTTCCCAGGTGTCGCGCCACCTTCCGGGCATACCCGGACTCGTCGTATCCCTTTTCGAGGAAGCCGATGGAGAACGTCTTCACGGGCGCCGAAGCCGTCTTCTGCATGAGGGCCGCCGTGAGGGACGAATCGATTCCTCCGGACAAGAATGCCCCGAGAGGGACGTCACTGATCATTCGATACCGGATCGAGGAGGCAAGGAGGGAAGAAAGCTCCTCGAGATACTCCCCCTCCGCGCGGGGAGGGGAGTCTTCCGCCCTCCAATGGTCGAACAGGTCCCAATAGACCTGGTCCGTTTCGGTCCCGTCCGCCGCGATCGTGACGATGTGGCCGGGGAGAACCTTCCGCGCGTCCAGGAAGATGGAGTGTGGGGCCGGGACATACTGGAACTCGAGGTAGTACTGCAGCGCCGCCCGGTCGACTTCGCGGGGGAAGGAAGAGCAGGCCATGAGCGCCTTGAGCTCGGAGGCGAACAGCAAAAGCCCCGGGGCCCGGGCGAGGAACAGCGGCTTGATCCCCAGCCGGTCGCGGACCAGGTGCAACCTCCCGGAGCGCTGGTCCCACAGGGCGAAGGCGAACATCCCGATGAACCGGGACACGGCCTCCCGAACGCCCCAATCGCGGCAGGCGGCCAGGATCACCTCCGTGTCGGAACCGCCCCGGAACCGATGCCCCTTCGCCGCCAGCTCCTCCCGGATCTCCCGGAAGTTGTACACCTCGCCGTTGTAGCAGATCATCATCGACCCGTCGGCGGAGGCCATCGGTTGCGCGCCCGCCTCCGTCAGATCGAGAATGGAGAGCCGCCGGTGGGAGAGCCCCGCCCTCCCGTCGGAAGAGAGGTGGATCCCGGAGGCGTCCGGCCCCCGGTGGACCATGGCGCCCCCCATCGCCCGGAGCAGTTCCTCCCCCGGGCGGATTTCCCCGAGGGCGAGGAATCCGGCTATCCCGCACATCGGATCACCGTTTCCGTTCCATCAGGGAGTCGTAGAGCGATTCCATCTCCCGGACCATCTGCTCCTCGGAAAAATGCTCCATCGCCCGTTCCCGGCCCTTCTCTCCCATGTTGTTCCGCAATCCCGGGTCCCGGAGCAGACGCACCATCGCGTCCGCCAACGCCTCGAACCGGCGCAGCGGGACAAGGAGGCCCGTCTCTCCGTCCCGGACCGCCTCCGGGTTCCCCCCGACGTCGTACGCGACGACCGGTTTCCCGCCCGCCATCGCTTCCAGAATGGCGTTGGAGAATCCCTCCTCGTGGGAGGGATGGACGAACAGGTTGCAGGCTCGGATAAGGTCGGGCACGTCGGCCCGTCCCCCGAGAAACCGGATGTCATGTTCCGGAACGCGCTCCTGGAC
>JBAUKK010000172.1:0-3831 GCA_049577645.1 Candidatus Deferrimicrobiaceae bacterium | reverse complement strand
ATGTATACGAAGTCACAATCTGGTGCCGTGGAGTAACCCAGGACATGGAAGGAAGGCATCTGTCGCTCCTGCTCGCCAACGCCGCGAGCAAGGACGGCAAGTTCACCCAGGCATGGGACAACTACGCGGACCTGCCGGACCGTGTCGGCGTTCCCCTGCGGAAGTACACGCGCATCTGCGACAAAGAGATCGAGATGCGGTACCTCTATGAAAACTCCGAGCCGAACATGTCCATCGTCATGGACGACACGATCGTCAAGGGGATCGACGTCCTGAGAGGCATGCCGAAGGGCGGAGTGCTCGTCGTCAACACCAAGAGGTCGGTGGACGAGATCCTCAAGCTGATCCCCAACAAGGATGTGCTCAGCGCCATCGTCTGCGTGGATGCCACCGGGATCGCGGGCGGAACCGGCCTGGAGAGCCTCGACTTCATGGGTTCGGAAGGCGGCGTGGAAGCGACCGCCATCGGCGCCGGGCTGTCGGCGCCGCTGGTCGGCGCGGCCGCGAAGGTGTGCGACAAGCTGAAACTGGAGAGTCTGGTCGCGGGTGCGGCGAACAAGTCGGGCGTAAAAGAGGGCAGCAAGCAGGCAGTAGTAAAAACTCTATAAGTCCTGGAAGGAGAAGGTTATGAGCAAAAAGTACAACGACAATTTCAAGATTCCGAAGCACCTCGAGGTCCCCATGGGCGCGGTTCTTCCGGCACCCGTGAAGGAACAACCGGCAATGAAGACCGGCAACTGGCGGACCGAGCGTCCCGTCATCGATCACGAGAAGTGCACGCTGTGCCTGAACTGCTTCTCTTTCTGCCCGGACTCCAGCTGGCATCTGGACGAGAAGGGCGAAAGAATGGTCTGGAATCCGATCTACTGCAAGGGCTGCCGGATCTGTGTCGAGGTCTGCCCGGCCGACGCTCTTCGCAACGAAAACGAGCTGGATTTCAAAGGCGGCGTGGCCCGTCTGGACAAACCCTACTAGAGATAAAGAGGAGGTATTTCAAATGGCTAAAGAAACAGTCATGGCGGGTTGTTCCTCCGCCGCGCACGCTGCCAAGGCCGCGAGGGTCGAGGTGATCAGCTCCTACCCGATCCGTCCGTACACCGGCATCATGATGGAGCTGTCAAAACTGGTTGCCAACGGGGACCTCGATGCCGAGTTCGTGCACGGAGAGGGCGAGCATGCCCAGGTCTCCATCGCGTTGGGCGCTTCCGCCTCCGGGGCGAGGGCGTACACCGGGAGCTCGGGCGTCGGCGTGACCTACGCCATGGAAGTCTACTCCCCGGCCGCCGGCGGGCGCTATCCCCTCCAGATGGCGATCGCCGACCGCGCCCTGGATCCTCCCGGGGACTTCGGTTCCGAGCACACGGACGTCATGAGCGCCCGGGACCAGGGATGGATCATGGGCTGGGCGGAGTCGCCCCAGGAAGTCTTCGATAACACCATCATGTATTACAGGATCGGCGAAGACCCGACGGTGATGCTCCCCCAGTTCTGCTGCCAGGACGGCTACTTCGTCTCCCACATCCCGGGCAAGGTGTCCATCCCGGATCAGTCCCAGGTGGACGAATACCTGCCTGCCTACAAGCCGCACCTTCCGCTCGATCCGAAGAGGCCGTCGTCTCACGGTCCCCAGATCTATCCCGACCAGGGGTCGGCGATCGACATCCAGCGGACGATTGCCATGATCAACGCCCCGAAGGTGATCGAGAAGGCCGTCGCGGACTTCAACAAGCAGTTCGGCCGCAACTACAGCCCCTTCGTGGAAGAGTACAAGTGCGACGACGCCGACTTCGTCTTCTTTCTCATGGGAGCACATTGCCGGACGGCCCGGTATGCCGTCGACCACCTCCGGAAGAAGGGGGCCAAGGTCGGAATGGTGAAGCTGCGCTTCGTGCGTCCCTTCCCCACCGAAGCGGTCGCGGAGAGCCTCAAGAAGTTCAAGGCGGTGGGAATCGTCGAGACCAGCACGTCCTACGGCGGGGCCATGAAGGGCGGAAACCTCATTCACGAGGTCCGGTCGGCCTGCTACGATCTGCCCAAGCAGCCCGCGATCACTTCGTTCATGGCCGGACTCGGAGGGGAAGTGGTTACCCTGGAAGAGTTCTACAAGATGGCGAAGATCCTCGCCGAGGCCGCCAAGGCGGGGAAGATCGATCAGTACGTCTACTGGGTGAATTTCGACAAAGGGATCTAGCCAACGGGTTTCATATTTCGCTTGTCGGAGAAGAATATTACTGCTGATAAGCATAAAAGGAGTGAGATATTATGGCGACAAAAGTTGAGACTCAGGAATTGGAACTGATCAAGAACATGCGGCAGATCCCGCAGGAAGAGTGGTACGTTCCCGGCCACCGGACCTGCGCGGGCTGCGGCCCGGCCCTCTGCTACAAGCTGGTGGCGAAGGCCGCCGGCCCCGAATCGATCTTCTGCGGACCGACGGGCTGCATGTACGTGGCCAACACCAGCTACCTGTGCACCCCGTTCGCGATGCCCTGGACGCATACCCAGATCACGAATGCGGGGGCGGTCGCTTCGGGCATCGAGGCGGCCTACCAGGTCCTGATCCGCAAAGGGAAGTACAAGGGCAAACTGCCCAGCATCATCGTGATGGGCGGCGACGGCGGGTCGATCGACATCGGCCTTCAGGCCATGTCGGGATTGATGTACAGAGGGCACGACGCCCTCTTCGTCATGTACGACAACGAGTCGTATGCCAACACGGGGATCCAGACCTCCCCGATGACCCCTTACGGCGCCAAGACGACCTTCACCCCTCCGGGAAAAGCTGTGCCCGAAGGGAAGAAGCTCTTCCCCAAGGATGCGCCGCAGCTGGTGATCGGCGGCCATCCGGCCGTCCACTATGTTGCGACGGCATCGGTCGGCTATCCGGTCGACCTCATCAACAAGGTCCGGAAAGGGCTCAACTACAAGGGCCCGTCGTTCCTGCACATCCACTGCCCCTGCCCGAAAGGGTGGATCTTCGACGCAAAGGATACCATCAAGGTCGCGAAGCAGGCCGTCGAGTGCGGAATGTGGACGAACTACGAGTGGGAGAACGGGGAATACAAGTATCAGCACATTCCCAAGACGTACAAGCCTGTCAAGGAGTTCGTGAAAGGACAGGAACGCTTCAGCCACCTCACCGAGGAGCACATCGCCAAGATGCAGGCCTTCATCACGGCGAAGATCAAGGCTCCCGGCAAGCCGATCGAAATTCCGGTTCTCGGCCCGAGAGAAGAGGGTTGAGTTACGGAAGGGGAAAATGTTTGAATTAAGACCTAAAACAACGCGTCCCATGTTGAAGCTCCCTTATTACCGGTGGCGCTCCCAATTTATGCCCTCTTGGGAGTGCCGCCGGGCCAAAGGGGAGTTACGTTTTTGAGGAAGGAGGTTCCGAAATAGGATTGATGTAGAGGTTTCAGGGACGCTTGGGGGGGGCACATGGTCAGATATCTTATTTTGGAGGTGTAATGACTATGAGGAAACTGAGATTTCGTTTCGCAATTCCGTTGATGCTTCTGTTCGCTTTGGTCTTCTGCTTCGGGGAAATGGCAGAGGCTGCCTGGCCGGACAAGCCGGTGGAATTCACGATCTCCGCCGGTGTGGGGGGCGGGGCGGACAAATACGCCCGGTTCCTGGTCGGGCTTAACGTGAAAAACAACTACATTTCCCAGCCGATCATCCCCGTCAACAAGCCGGGCGGGGCCGGGGCTGTGGCCATGCAGTCGGTGTTGAGCCAGAAGGGCAACGGGTACCAGATGCTCATCACCCTGAACAGCTTTATCACCACTCCCCTGTTCCAGAATCTGCCCTTCTCGTTCCGTGACTTCACCC
>JBAUKK010000171.1:0-5871 GCA_049577645.1 Candidatus Deferrimicrobiaceae bacterium | reverse complement strand
TCCCTCCCGAGAGAAGTGCCTCGGAGGCGATGTCGCACACCCCGGGGATCGAGGAGCACGATTTCGTCTTCGGGCAGACCGCGAAGATGACGAGCATCCCCCCGGTGAGCCCGATCTTCAGGAGGATGTACCGGCCGGCCGTCGTCGTCCACAGCCCGGAAAACGATCCGAGCAGGAGATACGCCTTGGCAATCCCGCTTGCCGCGAGCAGGACGATCGACGTCCCGACCAGTTTCCGGAACCGCTGCTCCATGAGCACGAGAAGGAACGCGCTCTGGAAATTCACCTCGTTCTTCCGGAAGACCGGGTCGAGAACGACGATATGGAAGATCATCCCGCCCAGCCACGCGATGGCGGCCAGGACGTGGATGGCGGTAAGCACGACGCGAACCGGCTCCATTCGGCACCTCTCCTCGATCCGCTTCCATTATAGGGGACACGGGGAAACCGCGGCTTTGACCCACGTCAACCGGCGATCCCGAGCCGGGCGGACGCCTCCTCGCGGTTCCAGTCGACCGTTTCGAAAGACACACTTTGTTTGCATTGTAAGCGCATCATGCAACGATATTTCCCCGAAGCGCCGGTTGCGAAAAGGAACAGGGAGCCTTACTGTAGGCGGGATGCCCGATACCGCGCTGTTCTTCATCCTGCTGTCCGCGGTGATGCACGCCGGGTGGAACCTTATTCTGAAGACGACGCGGCACAAACTCGCCTTCAACGTCTTCATGCACGCCTCGGCGATCGCCATCTTCTCGGCGTACTGGCTCGTGCGACACGGCGCGATCCCCCTCCCCCGGGGGCCGGTCCTGCCGCTTGCGCTCGCAGGAGGGTTCTTCTTCGCGATCTACCACGCGTGCCTGACGGCCTCGTACGAGCGGGCGGACGTCTCCCTCGCCTACCCGCTCACCACGACGGGCCCGCTCTACATCCCCCTGTGGGCATACCTGTTCCTCGACGAGCGCCTCTCCCTCCTCGGGATGGGCGGCATCCTCGTCGTGTTCCTGGGCGCATACATTTTACAGATGCGGGAATTCTCCCGGGCAGGAATTTCCTTCCCCCTGCGGAACATCCGCCTGCCCGGCGTCCTGTTCGCGCTCTCGGCAGGGCTCTTCTACTCCGTGGGGGCGATCGTGGACAAGCGGGGAGTGACGGTGGCCGACGTCTACGTCTACACCTATTACCTGGACATCGCCCTGTTCCTTTTCCTGCTGTCCTACGCGCTGATGACGAATTCCCCGAATCGGTTTCTCGAGGAGATCCGGGTCCACTGGCCGCGAGGGGTTGCGGCAGGGCTCATCCTGTTCCTGTCGTTTATCACCTACCGGATCGGCCTTCAGATGGCGAAGGTGTCGTACGCCTCCTCGGTCCGCCAGGTAAGCGCCATAGCGGGCGTGGTGGGGGGAATCCTTCTCTTCCGGGAACGGTTCGGGCGGATCCGGCTGCTGGGCGCGGGACTCATCGTGGCAGGAATCATGTTCATCCGCCTGGGGTAGGACGACGAGGGTCTTTTTCCCTTCGGCCGGATGGTGCTCACGGCATCTCAGGCGCCGCGGTAGTGGAGTTCGCTCCGGACCGGCGTCGAACCCGCTGCGCTCCTTGCGGTCTCCATCACCAGTTTCTGCTCCTTCGCGCTGTGAACAATCCCGCGAAGGACGATCCCCGATCCGTCGTGGACGACTTCCAGCGTCGGGACGAATGTCCGGAAATCGGTGTTGACCGCCGCCTTGACCCTGGCCGCCAGCGCCAGCCGATGTATTCTCTCCTTGGCCTGCGGCGTCGCCTGTTTCTCTCTTGCGGGAATCGCGTCCACGATCAGCCCGACTACCTCTTCGACGCCCAGCTTGCCCGTGTCGAACACCAAGTCGTAGTCTTCCGGCTCGGATCCGTCCTTGCGATAGACGGCATGCAGGTAGCTCGACCTCTCGTGATCGCTGAACTCGATCATCCTCCGAGCCGTCTCCTTGTTCACGTGCTCGCGGTCGCTGACCCGCTTGATCCGTTCCTCCATGGGTGCGACGATCCGGACCCGCAGGGCGTACGGAACATCCCTCAGGAGCCAGTTTGCGCCCCGACCCATGATCACCTTTTCGTTTTGCACGGCAAATCCGTAAATGGCGCTCTCCACCAGCGCAACGAACCCGAGAAAGGAACGATCGAACCGTTCCCAGACGGTGGGTCCGTGCTCATCCATCTCTCTCCCCCATTCCAGCCACTTCTCCGAAGGACAGGCATGCGCCTGGATCTCCTTCAGGATCATGTCCTTTCCGACGTACTCATACCCGAGTTTCCCGGCGGCGGCCTTTCCGATATCCTCGCCGAGACTCCCGCTTCCCCTCGAAATCGTCACGACGGCCATGGCTACACCTTTTCCGTTTCCCGGGTTTGCTCCCCCGTTGACGGGGTTTCCCCCTTTTCCCTTCCCTCGACCTGCCCGTTCTCCTCGGGCATGCTCTCCGCCCTGGCGCTCTTCCTTTTCAACAGGATCTTCCCCACCACGATGACGCCGACCGCAAACGTGGCCTCGGCGACGTAGACGAGATAATGGGGGGGGTGGAATGTCTTCTGGATCAATGCGTCCGTAATCATCATCTCGCCGGCAACCTTGCCCAGAACAGCGGCGCCGATGTAGATGATGATCGGATATTTGTCCATCAGCATGGATAAAAGCGCACTGGTTCCCACGACGAGCGGGATGCTGAAGCCCAGACCGAACAGCAAGAGGAACATGTTCCCCTTCGACGCCCCGGCGACCGCCAGCATGTTGTCCAGGCTCATGACGATATCCGCAACGACGATCAGCTTGACCGCCTGCCAGATATTCGCCGCGTCCTTGACTTTTTTGTCCTCGTGGCCCTGCACCAGCAGCTTCACCGCGATCCAGGCGATCAACGCCCCGCCGACGAATTTCAGGAGCATGACTTTCAGCATCTGCGCCGCGAAAAAGGTGCAGACGACCCTCAGCACCACCGCGGCCCCCGCACCCAGGATGATGCCCCACTTTCTATGTTTTCCGTGAAGATTCTGGACCGCCATGGCGATCACGACGGCATTGTCCCCCGCCAGGATCAGGTCGATCATGATGACGCTCAGCAACCCGGAGAAAAACGCCCAGTCAAGCGATATGTGCCCGAACCAGCCCAGATCCAATTTTGAGGATATTTCCCAGACCCAACCGATATCCCACATTGCGAGCCTCCCGACTCCCCGACCTTATTTGGGAATCAAAAAAAACGGTCGTGCGCGGGGCCGCCGGACCTCTCGCGGCGGCAACGGCCGGCCACAGCCGGCGTTTCCGATCCGGTTTTTCCCGGTCGGAACCGCTTATTTCGCCTTCATCGCTCCCCAGCAACGCGAGATCGCCTTTTTCAGGGATGCTCTCGCCCTGGAAGGCTCCATGGGGCTGTATCCCAGGAGCTCCCGTGCCGCGACATCGGACAGTTCCCAGGGGTCCGCCAGAAAGGCGCTTCCTGTCCACTCTTTCCGGGGAACACACCGGAACTCGGAGCGTGAGCCGGTCACATCCCGGACCATCCCCGCCACCTCTTCCCAGGTAACATAGACAGTGGAAAAATTAAACGTCTTCCCGAAAGCCTCCGGGCGGAAGAGGCATCGCTCCAATCCCTGCGCCAGATCCGCCATGTGGAGGAAACTGCCGCCGGAATCGGCGGGCACCGTGAGCAGTTCTCCCGACGAGGCGATCTTTAGCATCTCCCGCAGGTGCTTGCCTCCGATGTCCTCCCCGTAGGCCCACCAGAACCGAATGACGGTGGACGGCGGCCCTTTCCCCTTCCCGTACATGAGGCAGAGCTTCTCGGCGGCGGCCTTGGCGATCCCGTAGAGGGGCTTTCTCGCCTCTTCCACCACCAGGGGATGTTTCTCGTCAATGGGGGAGTATTGCGGTTTTCCATATACCACCGCGGTGCTCGTGTAGATCAGGTGCGAGACCTTTCGGGAGGCCATCTCCTCCAGGAGGTAGAGATGGCCTTTCAGGTCATGCTCCAGCACTTCGAGGGAATCCTCGGAGAAGGACCAGGCAAGGTGGAGTACCGCGTCTACGCCTTCGACGGCCGACTTAAGGATTTCTCTGTCCTCGATGCCTCCCCGGATAAGGGTCAACCTCCTGTCCTCGATGGATTGGAGGGAACCCACATCCTTGTCGATCACCCTTATTTCATGACCCTGCGCGAGGAGCGAGGCGGTCAGGTATCTCCCGCATGAACCCGCTCCGCCGGTGATCAGGATTTTCTTTCCGGACACTTTCACCTACCTGAGATTCGGAGTATGGAAACAGAGAAGGGATCCCCGGGGAAAGGGATCCCTCCCCGCCAATGCCGACTCGATCATCCCGGGCCGATGGATACGCGGGCCTTCCTCTTCTCCTTGATGAGCTTGTAGACCGGGAGCAGGAAAAGGAAAATGGCGAATCCCGAGCACACGCCCGCGATGGGACGGGTGAAGAAGATGGAAAACGATCCGTCGCTCAAGATCAGGCTTTGCCGGAGGAACCGCTCCGTCATGTCGCCGAGCACCAGGGCCACGGCCAGCGGAGCGAGCGGGTATTTGAGCTTTTTCATGATATACCCGAGCACCCCGAAGATCAGCGTGCACCAGACGTCGAACATGAGATTGCGCATCACGAAGCTGCCGACGAAGCAGGCGACCACGATGATCGGGGTGAGGATCCCCCAGGGCACCCTCATGATGGAGGCCAGCATCGGCGTGCCGATGAGGCAGATAATGAGGCACACCGTCCCGGCAAGGAACAAGCTGGCGATCAACCCCCAGACGAAGACCGGCTGCTCCATGAACAGCCTGGGACCCGGCCAAAGCCCCCACATGTAGAGGCCCGCCAGGAGGACGGCCGCGGTCGGGGAGCCGGGGATGCCCAGGGTGATCATGGGAAGCAGGGAGCCGGTTCCCGCCGCGTTGGCGGCCGCCTGGGGGGCGATGATCCCCTCGATGGCCCCCTTGCCGTATTTATCCGGATCCTTGGAGTACTGTTTGGCAAGACCGTAGCCGAGGAAGGAGGCGGGCGTCGCCCCCGTCCCGGGGAGAACCCCGACGAAGAAACCCATGACCGATGCTGCAATCGTCTGGGGGAAAAACTTCCAGATCGCTCTCGCGCCCTCCTTGATGTCCGCCATGCCCACCTTGGCGATTACTTTCTCCCGGATCACCGTGGAAAAGCGGTCCTCGCCGTCGATCAGGATCTCCCCCAGGCCGAACATGCCGATGGTCACCGGAACGAAATGGAAGCCGCTGAGCCAGGTGATCGATCCGAAGGCCAGCCGGGGCTTGCCCGTGACGATGTCCAGGCCCACCGCCGTCAGGAGCAGCCCGAAGGCAGTGCTCACCAGGGTCTTCGAGGGCTTGCCCGTGCCCAGCCCCACGAACGTGCTGAAGGCCAGCATCATGATCGCGAACATCTCGGGGGGACCGAACTTAAGGGCGAGGAGGGCCAGGGGCAACGCGGCCGCCACAAAAAAGATCGACGCGACGATGATCCCGACGAAGGAAGCCAGAAAGGCGGTCGCCAGCGCCAGCCCCGACTTCCCCTGTTTCGTCATCGGGTATCCGTCGAAGATGAGGGCCACCGACCATGGCTCCCCCGGGATGGCGAACAGTACCGAGGTGATCACGCCGCCGAAGAGGGCCCCCCAGTAAATGGCGGCCAGGAAGATGATCGCGACCTCAGGGGCAACGAGGACGGTCAGGGGCAACAGCAGAGCCACCCCTGCCGTACCGCCCAGCCCCGGCAAAACGCCGACCGCAAGACCCAGAAGAAGCCCGAGCGTCATCATCAGCAACGACATGGGCTGGAATGCCACCCCGAATCCGGTCATCAGGTGAGACAAGGTTTCCATCTATGCC
>JBAUKK010000170.1:0-5343 GCA_049577645.1 Candidatus Deferrimicrobiaceae bacterium | reverse complement strand
GCTCGGCGACTCCCTGCAGGCGGCGCTTGCGCGCGCCTCGGACGGCGGGCCGGGCACCTGTGCGGTCACGGGTCTTTCCGGGAACCGGCGGGTCTTCGCCGGGGAAAGCGCGGTACTGCATGTGGCTGTCCGGGAACCGCTGCCTGTTCCCCCCTCTCCCCCTTTGGCCCCGCCCGATCTCTCCTTCGCGCAGGAATGGTCGCCCCCCCCGCCGGCCCCTCCTTCCCCGGAGACGGCGGAGATGACTCTCCGGGAATTCCACGACCGGGCCGCGGGGAGAAGGTTCGGGGAGACGGTCCATCGGGCCCTCGAAGCGGCCCCCCCCGTCGGCGCGCTGTGGCCTCCTTCCCGCCCCCTCCCCGTCGTGTGGGGGGCGGGGGAGGACACGCGGTGGCGGGCCATCTGCGCGGGAATCGCCCGGAGCGAGGTCCGCCGCGACCTGATCGTCGCGGAGCTCGTGGGGACCGAGTTCCCGATGCTCTCGTTCCGCGGGGGGTGGTCGGGGGAGGAGCGCGCCGACCTCGTCGTCCGGTTTCCGAAGGGGGGCGGAAAGGAGGGCGGGACCGCGCCCGGGGAGCACTGGGTCATCGACTACAAGACGGGCCCCCGGGAGGAGGAGCAGGAGGAAACGTACCGGGAACAGGTCCGGGGCTACGTGGAGATACTCTCCGGCGCCTGGAACGTCCCGGTCCGCGGTTTTCTTTGGTATGTTGAAACCGGAGAAATGATCGAGGTACGCAGGAGCGGTTAGATTCTATTTCAGGTGTTTCAGGTAGATCAGCTTGTCGTCGCCTTCGTCGTAGTAGTCCGGGAGCCGCGCGGCGAGGGTGCAGCCGATCTTCTCGTAGAACGCCTGCGTATCGCGGTAGGACTCCTGAGACGACGTCTCGATCACAAGGAGCCGGCCTCCCCGCCGTCGGACCTCCTCCTCGACGAAGGACACGATCCTTCGCCCGTATCCCTTTCCCTGACGGTCGGCGCGGGTAGCGAGCCAGTACAGGTCGAAGGTGGCGGCGGTCATCTCGCTCTTGCCGAAGCAGGCGTACGCCGCAATGGTTCCGTCGTTCTCGACCAGGACGAACGGATGGTAATCGTCCTGCTCCGGCTGCGTGAGCGCGATGTCGACCAGCTCGATCGCCACGTCGACCTCATGCCGCTTGAACGCCCCCGTTCCCTCGACCAGTCTCCGGATCGCATCCCGGTCTTCCGCCTTGATCCTGCGGAGATCGGTCATCGCGCCCCGCGGGTAATCCCCAGGCGCAGGATTTCCTGGACAAGCGCCTCGTAGGAGAAGCCGGCGGCCCGTGCGGCACGGGCCAGGCCGGCGTTGCTCGATATGTCGGGGTTCGGATTCACCTCGAGCGCGAACATCTTCCCGTTTCCGTTCATGCGGAAGTCGACGCGGGAGTACCCGCACAGCCCGAACGCGTTCGCCGACGCGAGCGTCAGCCGGGCCAGCCGGCCGCGAAGGGAGTCCGGGATCCTTGCCGGGCATTCGGGGGTGATCTCGTCGTACGCCGGGTGGTTCGCATCCCATTTCGACTCGAAGGAGCAGACGCGCCACTTCGGGTTCCGGTACACGAGTTCGGCGGGAGGAAGGGGACGGTACGGCTCCTCGAAGGTGCCGTTCCCGAGCACCCCCACGTTGAACTCCCGCCCCCCGATGTACTCTTCCGCCAGCGCTTCCTGGCCGTATTTCTCGATCACGTGGGCGACCCGTTTTTTCAGCCCTGCCTCGTCCTCGACCACGCTCTCCTCGGAGATCCCCGCGGAACCGTCTTCCTTGGAGGGTTTGACGATGACCGGGAAGCGCAGCCCCGAACGCCCGCGGGGAACCTCCGAATACAGGCGAAAGGAAGGCGTGGGAATGCCGCACGAGGACAGGATGTGCTTTGTGAGGGCCTTGTCGTTGCACACCGAGAGGGGAAGCGGCCCGTTGCCGGTATAGGGGAGCCGAAGCAGTTCCAGGTAAGCGGCGCCGTGCGGTTCCTTCTGCGCGGAGTTGAGCGGGCACTCGGAAAGGTTGAATACCGCATCGGACTCGAACGTTCGCAGCGAGCCGGCCAGCGCCGCGGGATCCGTGTCGAAGGCGACGCACCGGGAGACGTGTCCGCGGGAGGCGAGGGCCTCCTCGACCTCGCGCGCGCTCACCGCAAGATCCATCTCGATCCGCATCGGTCCCTCGACCTCCTGGAGGGTCTCCTCCACGGGGGTGTAGAGAACCGCGACGCGCCTGGGGGACAGTTCCGCCATCACCGGTCCCCCATCCGCCAGCGGCTCATGGCGTGGGAGAGGATTTCGGAGATGAGTTCGACGTAGGGGACTCCCATCTTCCCGGCCATGATCGGGAGGTCGCCGTACCCGGGGGAAAGCCCGGGAAGAGGGTTGCATTCGATGAACTGGGGGACCCGGTTCCCGTCGAGCCGGAAATCGATCCGGGAGAAGTCCCGGCAGCCGAAGAGCCGGTAGATCCCCACGGCGCACCGTTCGATCTCGGCGACGGTCTCCGGCGGGAAAGAGGGGGGACACCGGTATTCGACCTGGTTCTCCCAGTCACGCTTGACCTCGAGGGAATAGACGAACTCCTCGCGGGGGACCAGTTTCGGGATGATTTCCATGATGCCTACCACCCTGGGATTCCCGTTGCCGACCAGTCCCACCGTGACTTCGGGGCCGGGGATGAACTCCTCGACAATCGCGTCCTGGGAATATTCCCCGGTCACGAACGAGACCATTCTCCGTACATCGGCAGGCGAGGAGGCCCGGGAGGCAAGACGCACGCCCTTGCTCGACCCTTCGTACGCGGGTTTGACGATGACCGGGTACGGGAAGCCCAGCTCGTCGACCTCGTTCTCCGACCGGAACGTGCGGAACCTCGGCGTGGGAAATCCCTCCGAAGAGACCAGCTTCTTGGCCACCGCCTTGTCGAGAGTGACACAGAGGGTCAAGGGGTCCGACCCGAGGTAGGGGATGCCGAGCATCTCGAGCAGGGCCGGGACATGGGCCTCGCGGCAGCGGCCCCCCTCCCCCTCGGCGATGTTGAAGACGAAGTCCGGGCGCATTTCCCGGAGGGCGTCGATGATTCCGGGACCGGCGCCCAGGCGGAATACCTCATGTCCCAGCGATGCGAGCGCGTGGCACAGATGGTCGACGGTCGCCTCGGAGTCGTACTCCTCGAAGGCGTCCGCCGGCAGGTGGGGGGGGTGGTCGGCCGGTTTTACGTTGTAGGAGAGCCCGACTCGCACCGTCTCCTTCTCTTGGCCATCCGCTCGTTTCCGGCGGGAATCAGCGCCTTGACCTCCCCCGTCATGAGGCGGTAGACGTCCGGCCGGGAGGCCGGCAGGTCCGTCTCCGGCTGTGCGGAGGAGCGGCCGTCGTCCCGCGGTTCCTCGTAGCTGACGATGATCCCCTCGTAGTTCCGGAGGATCGTCCGCTGCTCGCCCATGGCGAGGAGGTAGTTGGGCATGAGCGGGATCTTCCCGCCGCCGCCGGGGACGTCGACCACGTAGGACGGGATGGCGAGCCCCGACGTGTGCCCCCTGAGCGCCTCCATGATCTCGATCCCCTTGGACAACCGGGTGCGGAAATGCTCCAGCCCGCGCACCATGTCGCACTGGAACAGATAGTAGGGGCGGACCTTTGCCTTGACGAGCCGCATGTTGAGCGTGCGGATGACCTCGGGGTGGTCGTTGATGCCCTTCAGAAGCACCGACTGGTTGTTCACGGGGATCCCGGTCCGGAGGAGGCGGTCGCAGGCCCTTTCCGCCTCGGGGGTGATCTCCCGGGGATGATTGAACTGGGTGTTCACCCAGATCGGACCGTACTTTTCCAGAACACCGCAAAGCTCGTCGTCGATCCGCATGGGGAGAACCACCGGCGCGCGGGTACCGATCCGGATGATCTCGACGTGCGGTATCCGCCGGAGCCCCTTGAGGATGAACTCGATCCGCGGCGTAGAGAGCGTAAGCGGGTCGCCGCCCGATACGATGACGTCGCGGATCTCCTCGTGCCGCCGTATGTACCCGAACATCTTGTTCAGCTCGAATTCCGTCTTTGCCGCTTCCCCGAGGGGCCAGATCCTCTTCCGCGTGCAGTGGCGGCAGTACATGGAGCAGAAATTCGTCACCACCATCAGGCACCGGTCCGGGTAGCGGTGGGTGAGCCCGGGGACCGGCATGTCCTTCTCCTCCTCGAGCGGATCGTCCTCCCCCACCTCCCTCCCGTAATACTCGTCCGGGGAAGGGATCGCCTGCCGTGCGATCGGATCGTCGGGATCGTCGAGCCGGATGAGCGACAGATAATAGGGAGTGATCGAGAGATGGTAGGCCGCGGTCACGCGCGTAAGGAGCTCCGCCTCCTCGCGGGGGAAGTAGCGAAGTCCGGACAAGTCCCCGATGGAGGTGATGCGATGAGAAAGCTGCCATTGATAATCGTTCCACTCTTCCCTTGTCACCTTGGGCCAGGGAAGGCCGACGGGGTTGGTGTCGCTCGCCTGGTCGTGCAGGGATACCGAATCGTCACTTCGGTTCCTCTTCATAGGCCTCCTTGTCTCTGTTCCCGCGAGGGATTGTCTGTCGTGTTTCATCCGGGGGCTCACCGCCCGCTTGCCTTGACCCAGAGGAAGTCGACGGGGAGTTTCCCCTTGTTCGAGAACGCATACTCCTGCTCCGCCTGGAAGTACAGGCTTTCGCCCTTCCGTGCGATGTAGTTCATTTTCCCCAGGCGAAGCCCCAGCCTCCCCGAGAGGACGAACACGTAGTTCTCCCCGGCGTGCGCGGGCTCGGGCAACGCCTCTCTCCCCGACCGGATCATGGCGCGGTACGCCACGATGGTCCGGTAGCGGCTCTTGGGAAGAAGGGTATCGAAGGATTGGTATCCCGTGACGTCGGAAGGAAGGGAATCGGTCCGGCGGAAGAGAACCTTCTCCTCGTCGTCCTCGGCGAAAAAGGAGTAGGGCGTTTCGCTCAGGGCCGAAAGAATCTCGAGGAGGTTCGTGACCGACGGGGATGTCAGATTCCGCTCGATCTGGGAAATCGTCCCCTTCGTGAGGCCCGCACGCTCGGCGAGGTCGGCCTGGGAGAGGCCGTTGATCTGCCGAAGATGCTTGATCCTTGCCCCGATGTCGATCATAGCACTGTATTTTAAACCTCACGTTTAGTAAATCTATCCAAATGGTAAGAAACCGAACTTCGCATGTCAATAGGAATATGCATGAATTTCCAAAGATATTTGTTTTCCTGAAATCCCGCTCCCGTTGCGGCGGACGGGTTTTCTATACACGATAAACCAGCATCCGCGCGGGTTTTCCGCCGTGTGGCCCGCGTCGCGAATGCCGGTTCCCTT
>JBAUKK010000169.1:0-1965 GCA_049577645.1 Candidatus Deferrimicrobiaceae bacterium | reverse complement strand
GGAGGATTCCGCCGTTCCCCCATGCACCTGCAGACCCCTGACGCGGGCGATCGGCCCGCCGGGAAGCACCTGGACCTCGTCCCCGGACCGGACGGTTCCGCCTGTCACGGTACCGGTCACCACCGTGCCGAACCCTTTCATCGAGAACGAACGGTCGACGGGAAGCCGGAAGAACAGCTCGGGGTCCTTCCCCTGCACGCGCGAGGCGATGGCGTCGAGCGCGGCGACAAGGCCTTCAAGCCCCTCCCCCGTCGCCGCGGAAACCCGCACGACGGGGGCGTCGGAAAGGAATGTCCCGCGGACGAAGCGGCGCACCTCCTCCTCCTGGAGGGCGGCCCAGTCGGCCTCCACCTTGTCGCACTTGGTCAGGGCCACGAGTCCGTCCCGGACGGAGAGAAGACGGCAGATGTCCAGATGCTCCCGGGTCTGCGGCATCACTCCCTCCTCCGCGGCGACGACCATCATCACGATGTCGATGCCGGCGGCGCCGGCGACCATCGTCCGGACGAACTTCTCGTGTCCGGGGACGTCGATGATCCCCGCGAGCGTCCCGGAGGGGAGGAGGAGATGGGCGAACCCCAGTTCGATCGTGATCCCCCGCTCCTTCTCCTCCTTCAGCCTGTCCGGGTCGGTCCCGGTGAGCGCACGGACGAGGGCGCTTTTGCCGTGGTCGATGTGCCCGGCCGTTCCGACGATCACCTTTTTCGCCATAGACCCATCTTACCGGATTCGGGAAGAGGTGGTAACGTAATGGGAAACAGGGGTGGAAGAGGAGGCGGCGCTGGATTCCCCGCGCAGGATCCCGATCGAGGACGACATCGACCTGCACGCGTTTTCCCCGAAGGAGGTCGTCTCCGTTGTGGAGGAGTATCTCGAGGAAGCGTCGAAACAGGGGCTGCGCCAGGTCCGGATCATCCACGGACGCGGGACAGGAACCCAGAGGCGCATGGTCCGCAGCGCCCTCTCCCGGCACCCGCGCGTGGAGGCGTTCGGAAACGCTCCGCCCGAGGCCGGGGGGTGGGGAGCCACACTGGTGCTGCTGCGACTCATCTGAAAACGTGTTATTTCCGCAGGGTGATCTCGATCCGGTCGACGATCTTGACGATGGATCGGTCCTTTTTGATGATCGGCTCGCCGTCGAGCGATTTCCTGATGAAGGAAAGCGCGGCCGCGTGCAGCGGAGTCGCCGCCTTCTCGGGCAGCCGGTAATCGATCCACAACCCGTCTTTTTTCGATTCGACCAATCTCGCCTCGGAAAGGGTCTTCAGGTGATGCGACACGTTGGGCTGCGATCCTTTGAGCACGTGCTGGATCTCGCAGACGCACAGCGGCCGTGCCTCCAGCATCTTGAGGATGCGCAGACGCGTTTCATCCGACAGGGCCTTGAACAGCTTGGTCGTGGTTTTCAACGGACTCACCCCCCCGGGGAATAGTATAAAGTAATCCTTGCCGCCCGGCCCGGTCAAGCAGGACAAAAAGCGGGCGGTACGGTCGCGAGGGAGGAGCGTGGAGAAGACGAAAGAGACGGTTACGCGTAAAGGCCGGAAAACAGTCCTTTTTCTCTGCACCGGAAACGCTTGCCGAAGCCAGATGGCCGAGGGGTGGGCACGGGCGCTCAAATCGGAGGAGATCGAGGTTTTCTCCGCGGGGGTGGCGCCTTGCTACGTCCACCCGAGGGCGATCCGGGTGATGCAGGAAGCGGGGGTCGATATCTCGGGTCAATACTCGAAGCATGTGGAGGAGTTGGAAGGGATCCGCTTCGACCATATCGTGACCCTGTGCGACTACGCGGCAGAGGTGTGCCCCTACCACCCCGGCCTGGGGAAACGTATCCACCGGCCGTTCGAGGACCCCGTCTTCGCCCGGGGGACGGAAGAGGAGGTGCTTGCCCGGTTCCGGGACGTTCGGGACCAGATCCGCCGCTTCGTCGAGGGGATGCCGGAGAATCTCGAGGAACCGGGGACG
>JBAUKK010000168.1:0-4292 GCA_049577645.1 Candidatus Deferrimicrobiaceae bacterium | reverse complement strand
TCCCGGACCAGCGAAAGAAAGACGGCGTGGTCCGCTCGAGTCTCACGAGGGCACCTCCCGTGAGATCCACCGGGGCCGGGCACCGGTTCCCGGGTACACCCGTTTCGGCCCTGTGAGCAGGGTCTTGTTCGTCGCGCGCGCGATCCCTTCAAGCATCCCGGAAAACACGAGGCGGTGGAGGGGATCCACGGCGCGCCAGTACAGGATGCCCGCCAGGCCCCGGGGGACGAATACGGAAATCTGGTGAAGCCAGGTGATCCGTTCGCTTTCCGGGTCGATCCGGAATTCCAGGGTGGCGCACCCGGGCAGCTTCATCTCCGCCACCAGTCGAAGGAGACGGCGGGGTTCCACCGCGGCGACCCGAAAGAAGTCGATCGGGTCCCCGGGGGAAAGGTCCTCGTCCTCCCGGCGACCCTTTCGCATACCGGCTCCTCCCGCGAGGCGGTCCAGAATCCCGCGGAGCTTCCAGAGCACGTCCCCGTAGTACCAGCCCGTTCGTCCCCCGATCCTCGCGACCGGACGCCAGACCTCCTCCGGAGTCGCCGCCAGGGCAACCCGGTAATGTACGCTGTAGATCGTTCCTCCCGCCCAGGCCGGGTCCCCCGGCAAGGTCCCCGCTTCGGGGAATCCGCCGGCCTGCGCTGCATCCTCCGCATCCGTGTCGACCCGTCGGCTGTGGCGGATTGCCGCCCGGATCGCGCTCCGGCAATCCAGGAGGTCCACCGGAATCAGGCTCCTGATCCGGTCATCCAGGCACAGGAGCCTGCTGGACAGGCCCTCGGCGAGAGGCCTGGCGAGCGAAGCGGGCGCGGGAGTGATCAGGTCGATCCAGTAGGAACTGAGACGCGGAGTGAGGACGGGGACGGGGACGATCCGGCGCTTCGGCAGAGATGCCTCCTCTGCATAGAGCTCCATCATGCGCCGGTACGTCACCACTTCGTGGCTGCCGATATCGTAGGCCTGGCCGGCGGTGGCGGGGACCTCGAGGCAGCCGGCGAGATAATCGAGGACATTCCGGATCGCGATCGGCTGCGATTCCGTTCCCACCCAGCGTGGCGTGATCATGACGGGGAGCCGGTCCACGAGGTACCGCAGAATCTCGAACGATCCGCTGCCGGCGCCGATGACCATCGCCGCCCGCAGGGTCGTGACCGGGACGGGACCGGAGGCGAGGATGTCGGCCACTTCCGCCCGCGACCGGAGGTGCTCGCTCATTCCCGTACCCGGCTCCCCCATCCCTCCCAGGTAGAGGATTCGGGAAAGTCCTTCCCCCCCGGCCGCCCGCGCCATGTTCTCCGCGCCTTCACGGTCGGTGGCCGAAAAGTCCCGCTGGCCGGGGTCCATCGAGTGGACGAGATAGTATGCCGCGGAACATCCGGCGCAGGCCCTGCGCAGGGAGCCGGGGTCCAGCACGTCCGTCTCCACCAGTTCGACGCCGGGATCCGTCGCGAAAGGGCGCAGGCGAAGCTTATCCGCCGACCGTCCCGCCGCCCGGACGGGATATCCCTTCCCCCGAAGGCGCAAGACAAGTCGTGCGCCCACATAGCCGCTTGCGCCGATGACGAGAATCGGGTTCATGTTCGCTGCGTTTTCCTGCCTCAGGGGGGAAGGGGGTGCGGTTACCGCTCCGGCACCTCATTTCTTTGTGTCATCTCGCTGATATTGTCGATAACGGATTTCAGTTCCTGGTTTTCATTTTCCAGCTCGGAGATCCGGGCGTTCAGATCGTCGGTCAACCCCCTGAGCTTCTCCCCCTGTACCGCCTCCTCCCTGGACGCCGAAAGTTCACCGCGTTCCTGGTTCTGCAGGCTCTCCTTCTCCGCGTTTTTCTGTTGTGATTCTTGCAGCCGGTCCATAAGATCCTGGTTCTCGCCTTCCTTCGCCCTTACCTCCGCCAGGGTCTTCTCCAATCCCTGTTTTTCCTGAAAGGCATTCTGCAGCTGGTCTTTGAGATCCTGGTTCTCCTTCCGGATTGCCTCTGCCGAGTTGTTTTTTTCCCGGGACGCCTCCAACGTTTCGGTCAGTTCCCTGTTCTTCGATTCCAGGAGATCCGCCTCTTGATTCAATTGCTGTAACAGTTGCTTTATATTCGTTTCCCCTTTTTCTATCGTTCCCCATATTCGATATCCTCCGAAAATGCCCGCAGCAAAACCCAGAGCAACGAGTCCGACGATTACCTTGTAGCCCTTCATTCCCTTCCCCTCCTGCCCAAGACGGCGTTGTTGCCTGCCTGAGTGATCGATTCGGATGCTTGCGATGCGTTCCCGGTGTCGGGGAATTTACTGGCTTGTCTTGAAAACGGGCGTGATCACCACGTCGATCCGACGGTTGATGGCCCGTCCCTCCTCGGTGTCGTTGGTTGCCAGGGGCCTGCTGGGACCGTAGCCGACGGCGAAAATCCGGTCCTCGGGCAGGGTTTCGTTGGCCACGAAATAGGAGCGGACCGCCTCCGCCCGCTTCTGGGACAGATGATCGTTCAGGATCTTCGTCCCCGTGCTGTCCGTGTGCCCCTCCACGGTGACGTCGGGCTCCCCGAACGTCCGTATGGCCCGCTGGACCTTGCTCAACAATCCGTAGTTGTCCGGCATGATCACTGCCTTGCCCACCGGGAAGCGGATCGCACGCAGGCGGATCACGAGGTGGTTCCCCTCCTTGTATACCTCCGCCTCGTCCGGGGCGAAGAAGGTCCGGACGTCGTTGTACTTGAGCTGGAACTCCCGTTCGGCGGCAAGCCGTTCCTTCTCGGCCCTGACCTGCGCGGCCTCGTCTTTCAGGGCGGCGATCTGCTTGCGCGAGGCCTCGTCCAGCGCGGCGATCTTCCTCTGCGTGGCCTCGTCCAGAGAGGCGAGCTGCCTCCGTGTCGATTCCTGGAGATCGGCCAGCTCCTTCTTCACCGTTTCGAGTTCCGCCTGCTGGGTCTTCACCTTTTCGGCCAGGAACACCCGGTCCTTCTGCAGCCCGTCGATCGAACCGAGGATGTTCTCCTCCTGGACGTTGAAGTTCTCATTCCGCATGTCCGGCGCGGCGAGCTTCCCCGTCACTCGGCTCAGGATCTCCTCCACCCAAAGGGTGATCTGCTCGGGTTGCATGGATTTCACCTTTTCGCTTTCCCGGGTCACCTGGGCAAGGCGGCGGGCGTGGAATACCACATCGGAGGCGACCTCCTGCAACTTCTCCTTCTGATATCGCTGCCCGGAGATGAACTTATCGGCCTCCGCCAGTTTTCGCTTCGCCACATCCAGCGTTTTCGGGGCCAGTCTCTTCGCGCCCTCTCTTTCCGCCTTTTCGATCAGTCCCCGGGCTTCCCCCAGGGTCTTCTCCTTGATGGCCCGCAGTTCGAGCTGGTCGAATGCATTCACGACCCTGCCCTGGTGTCTCCGGGCCCAGTCCAGGTCGTTGTTCTCGATCGCCTTCGTCAGGTCGAGGAACGATTCCTCCACCTCGCCGAAATCCCTCCCGAATTCCGTGGCGCCCGCGCCCATGGCGAGATCGCGGGCCCTGATGGCGTCGGGCAGCGTCGCCTTGGCCACCTTGGACATTTCCCCGGCCTGGCGAAGCTGGGCCCGCCCGGTTGCGACGTTCTGCAGGATCTCCGATAACGATTCCCCGCGCGCCAGCCCTTTCTTCGCACCGTTAAGCGACGTCTCGGCCTTGGCGAACCAGGTGGGGGACAGTACGTTGACCTGGTCTTTCCGGGCGGTTCCCATGTCGTTTTCCAGGGCGTTGATCTGTGCCGCGGGGTTTTCCGTCGTCGCGATCGGCTCCACCTTCAGTTGGGCAGGCCCCGCGCATCCTCCCAGGAAAAGGACGGCCAGGAAAAGGACGGCCAGGGAAAGCGCGGCAAGGAAACCGGTTTTTCCATCTCGTCTCATCACTTCCTCCGCTGGTTAAGGGGTTCGCATACGTAACGACCGGGTTGCCGCGTGAGGGATTCTTCCGCAAGTATATCCTTTACGCTCTATTTCCGGAAAATATCCTTGAAAAACGTTTGCATCTCTGCCCAGGACTTCCTGTCCGCATCGGCGTTGTACCCGATCGGCATGTTGAATTCCTTCGCGTAACGGTCCGCCTCGGGATTGGTGAAGGCGTGGAGGGCCTCCGGATAGGAGACGATCCGGAAATCCGCTCCGGCCGCCTTCATCTCCTCCTTGAACGCCTCGACCTGCTCGGGGGGGACGAACTTGTCGTCGGCGCCGGTCAAAACCAGGATCTTCGCCTTTACGCTTCCCGGCTTCGCCGGGGATTCCGTCCCCAGCCCGCCGTGGAAGCTCGCCACCCCGTCGAGATCCACC
>JBAUKK010000167.1:0-5009 GCA_049577645.1 Candidatus Deferrimicrobiaceae bacterium | reverse complement strand
GTTCAAGATCGAGAACCGGATGCGGATCCTCCAGGAAATGATGCCGCGCGGTTTCTTCAAACGGCGGCGATTTGAGCGCCGGCTCAAACGTGTACTGTCAAATCGCACGCAGGTTGGGTAGTTACGGACTTCCCCTTCGGATTCCGGATTATTGAGGAGCAAGAAAGGACGGCGGATTCCCGCATCGCACCGATCGATCCATCAAGGAACTTGAGGATGAGAAAACAGTACATCGAAGTGCCGCTTGCCATGCGGTGCCGTGGCCTACGATCCCTTCTGATGCGGCTCGCAGGAAACATCCTGTGCCCTGCATACTGGTTGGCCGCATTATTCGCCGGCGGGCCGGGGCTTTTTTTCCATTTGCGATGCGCGTGGCTCGGCGTGATTTCGCTTGTTACCCGACGTCTCAAACGAGGCCATTACAGCCTGATATTTTTCCCCATGGACTCGACGCGATATTTCGAGTTCGGCGTGTCGTGGGAAAGACTGCGCCGGTTGCCGTTTACGCGCTACCTGGATGTTTCCTCGCCTCGCCTTCTCCCGCTCATGCTCATGCGATCCAACCGGCAGGCAACCGCAGAGTTCATCAACCCGGACGCAAACGACATACGCGACACGGAGAAGTTTTTTCGGGCGTTCGGGGTTGGCGAACGGTGCCGGTTCAGCGCGCGGACGATCGAGCAGGCATCCCTCGAGCAATCGTCTTTCGACCTGATCACCTGTATTTCTGTGCTGGAACACATCCCGGCTGACAGCGAGGCAGTCGAACGGATGTGGTCTCTTCTGCGGATCGGGGGGAGACTCGTGCTGACGCTGCCATGCATGTCGCATCCCCTGGAGCAGTACATCAGCGACAACCAGTACGGGGTGCTGCAACCGGGAAGCGACGGGTATACTTTCTGGCAACGCTATTACGACGAAGAAAGGCTTCGGGAGAAAATTTACCGTATCACCGGACCGCCGGAACACATGGTGATTTTCGGCGAAAAAACGAACGGCCTCTTCTTCCGGAACGCGACCATGAAGCGCGTCCTCGGCGGGCGGTATCCGTTCTGGCGGGAGGCGTACATGATGGCGACGGAATACCGTTATTACCCGTCGCTGGAGGATCTTCCCGGAGAAGGGGTCGTGTTCGTGGAGTTCCTGAAGAAATGAAACCGCTGCTCCTCTCGATCTGCATCGCAACCTACAATCGCGCGGGCTTCATCGGCGAAACGCTGGACAGCATCATCCCCCAGCTCACCGAGGAAGTCGAGATTGTCGTCGTGGACGGCGCCTCGACCGATGCCACCCCGACGGTCATGGAGCGCTATGCCGCCGACTGCCCCGGACTTCGGTACATCAGGCTCCCGGAGAAGGGAGGGGTCGACCGCGATTTCTGCAGGGCGGTCGAAAACGCCCGTGGCGAATACTGCTGGCTGTTTCCGGACGACGATCTGTTCAAGTCGGGGGCGGTGCAGCGCGTACTGGGAGAACTGCGGACCGTTCACTCCCTTGTTGTCGTCAACGCCGATGTTATGGATCGAGACTTCTCGACCTTGCTCCATCCGTCCATGCTCGACAACCGGGAGGATGAAACGTTTGGTCCCGATGACCTGGAAGGACTGTTCCGGCGGATCGTCCCCAGCATATCCTTCATCGGGTGTGTCGTGATCCGACGCAAGACATGGCTTGGGAGGGAACATGCCCGTTATTTCGGCACCGAGTTCATACACGTCGGGGTTATCTTCCAGGAACCGCTGCCCGGCAGCGCCCGGATCATTGGACAACCGTACATCACCATACGCTATGGAAACGCCCATTGGACATCGCGCTCGTTCGAAATCTGGATGATGAAATGGCCGCGCATTATCGGGTCGCTTGACCGGATATCCGACGAGGCCAGGCGGAAACGGGTGAAACCCGAACCCTGGAGGAGGCTGAAGACCCTCAGGCTCTACCGGGCGCTCGGTTCCTACTCACGGGAAATGTACGAAAAGATCGTCGCGCCAAGCAATGCGTCGGGGCTGTGGAAACTAGCTGCCCTGGCCATTGCGCTGCTGCCACAGCAGGCACTCAACTCGTACATGCTGTGGTATTGCCAGACCTTCCGGAAGCACAAGATTATGGCCATTTACGAGCTCGCGACAAGCAGGAAAAACATGATGGGCAAAAGCCCCACGAATCCGGGTTGCACCACGATCAGATCAGGGTGAAATGCGGCATCGGCACGATGAACTTCCCCCCCGAGCGCAGGTACGCCTTCTCCCGCAGCTGGAACTCCTCCAGGAAGTGCCAGGGGAGGACCAGGAAGTAGTCCGGCTTCGCGGCGCGGGCCTCCTCCTCCGACACGATCGGGATGCGGGTTCCGACAGTCACCTTCCCCCACTTGTCCGGGTTCCGCTCGGCGGCGGCGGTGATCAGTGTCCTGTCGAGCCCGAAGTACTGGAGCAGCGTGTTCCCCTTGGTCGAGGCGCCGTAGACGTACACCTTTTTCCCGCGGCCAGCCTGCTCCTTGATGAAGCCAACCACGTCCTCCCGGATCCGGTTCACCCAGAAGGCGAACTCCCGGTACACCTCGATGTCATCCAGCCCCAGCCGGACTTCCTGCTCCCGCAGAGCCCGCATCCGCTCTGCCGCCAGTTCCCGGTAGGTGTCATCCGCGAACCGGTTCAGGTCCGAACCACGGTTCCGGATGTACGCCCGGATGCTCCCGCCGTTGATGTCGTTGAGCTCCGCGTCCACCACCTCGAAATCGTGCCGGTTCAGCAGGTATTCGAACGACCCCAGGGAGTAGTACTCCAGGTGCTCGTGGCAGATGTTGCCGAATTCGTTCTTCTTCAGCATCAGGGGGAGGTAGCTCATCTGGACTACCCAGAGCCCCTCCGGATCCAACACGGTCTTGACGTCGGAAACGAACTTGTTGGGGTTTTCGAGGTCGTAGAACATGGCGATGCTCGTGACGATTTTCGGGCGGCACCCGCGTAGGTCCGCCTCGGCCCGGAAAGCCTCGGCTTCGAAATAACCCACCACCAGCGTGTCCGCGACCTTCCGGGAGAAGGGCGCAAGGTTCTCGGCCGGGTCGAAACCGATCTTCCGGACGCCCCCCGTCCTGTAGGAGGAAAGGAGCGTCCCGTCGTTGCAACCGATGTCCACGACGGAATCCCCCTTCCGAATACGGATTAGCGTCTCCGCCTTGTTCGTGATGTCGGCCAGGGCGTTGCACATCGTCTGGTTCGTACCGGAGCGGTACCAATAGTTCCGGTACATCGTCTCACCGGGCACCGTGTGCTTCAATTGCAGGAGCCGGCACCGTCGGCAGATCACCAACTCCAGCGGCGCCCGGGTTCCGTCCGGATCTCCAGGCGATATGAAGTCGGAGACGTAATGTTCGCCCAGGTCCATGACGGGTTCCAGCAAGCTTTCGCAGACACGGCAGGTCGTTCTGGTGATCATTTGGGCACTTCTCCTTGTTAGGGAATTCCCGTCAACCCGATGCTTCCGCCCGGAGGGACTCGAGGTCCGATTCCACCATCCTCCGCACCAACTCGCGGAAGGACACCTCCGGCTTCCAGCCCAGCACGTCGCGGGCTTTTCGGGGGTTTCCGACAAGTTGGGTGCCTTCCGGAAACCGGAAACTTTCCGCTTCCCGGATCAGGTATTCACGATAATCGAGCCCGACGAACGAGAACGCCTCCTCGCACAGTTCCCGCACGGAGCGGGTTTCCCCCGTCGCGAGCACATAGTCGCCGGGGATGTCTTGCTGCAACATGAGCCACATGCCGCGCACGTAGTCGCCGGCAAATCCCCAGTCTCGCCGGGCCTCCAGATTTCCGAGCCGGAATTCCCCGGCGATACCCAGCTTGATCTTCGCGGCGGCCCGGGTGATCTTCCGGGTCACGAATTCCGGGCTCCGTCGCGGACTCTCATGGTTAAACAGAATGCCGGAGCAGGCGAACAGTCCGTAGTTTTCCCGGTAGGTGATCGTCATCAGGTGGCCGTATAACTTGGAAACGCCGTACGGGGTCCGGGGGTGAAAAGGGGTCGTCTCGGACTGCGGCACCTCCTGGGGTTTCCCGAAGATCTCGCTGCTGGAGGCCTGGAAAAACTGCGCCTCCGGGCAGATCTTCCGAATCGCCTCCAGGATGCGGGTAACGCCCATGGCGATCACCGCCGTGCTGAGGATCGGCTGTTGGAACGAGTCCGCCCGGAATGAATGGGCGGCGAAGTTGTAGACCTCGTCGGGCCGGTAATCCCGGAAAACCTTCTCCAGACGTTCCTGGTCCTGCAGGTCGTCCCGCACGATCTCGATCCGGTCCAGCAGGTGGCGGATCCGTCCGATGGGTGCGGAAGAACGGTCAGGCACCGTCCCGACGACCCGGTACCCTTTCCCGAGGAGGAGTTCGGACAGGTACGACCCATCCTGTCCGCTGATTCCCGTGATGAACGCTGTTCTCATCGTCTTCCGAACGGATGATCCATGGAGAAGATCGTCGCAATCGGTGATGCGAATTCTATCACGAATACCTCCCTCTGTCGCGGACCACGATCGACCCGTCGACCTCGCCGACCCGTCGTTTGCCCCGGGAACCCCCTCGGGAAAAGCCTTTTGGGTCGTTTGTCCCCGCTTCCCTCCATTAAGATTTCGTTCCCGTGGCCTTTCCCTACGCCGGACCCCGGAATTCCGCGACCGCTACCAGTCGTTCTACCGCCGACGCGATGGTGTACGGAGTCCCCGCTTGCGTTTCAAGCGTCCCCGCTTCCCACCTTCGATGGATCTCCGATACGGCGCCATGCACCGAGCCGGCGTCCGCAGCCTCCGCCACGGTGTGTCCCGGACCTTTCAGCATCCCGGCCAGCTCCGCGTTCCCGTGGACCAGCCCCAGGATCGTACGGCCCGCCGTGAGGTACTCGTACACCTTGGACGGGATCGTCTCGGCGGAGAAACCGTCGATGTTCTGGATGAGGACAAGGACGTCCGCGTCCCGCATCGCGGCCAGCGCCTCCCGGCGCGGGACCCGGCCGTGGTA
>JBAUKK010000166.1:0-4623 GCA_049577645.1 Candidatus Deferrimicrobiaceae bacterium | reverse complement strand
GGTTGGGGAGGTCGGGGAGGTTGCATAATATCCGAATATCCGATAATCTGAATATCAGATAATCTGAATATCAGATAATCCGATGGAGGAAGGGGATGAAGGAGAACATCGTCGTTTCCGAGAGGGGGCAGGTCACCCTCCCGGCAGCCATGCGTCGGCGTCTCGGCATCAAGGCGGGAGGCGTCGTCGTGGTCGAGGACCGGGACGGGGAGCTGGTGATCCGCCCCGCGGCCGTGGTGGAGCTTGCCGCCTACTCGGACGAGGAGATCGCCGGGTGGGATCGGGAGGACCGGCTTACGCCCGATGACAGGGCCTGGATCCTCAAGACGGCGGGCCGAAAGGGTTGACCCGGCTCTTTCTGGACGCGAACGTGCTCTTCACGGCGGCCCACAACCCGGAAGGAAAAGCGGCTCTTGTCATCGAACTCGCCGCGGCGGGTCACTGGGAGGGAGTGACGAACGCCTATTGCGTCGCGGAGGCGCGCCTGAACCTGGAGCGGAAATTCCCGGAATTCCTTGCCCGTTTGGAAAAGATCCTCGACACGATCCGCCTGGTCCCCGACGTCCGGGCAGAGCTGTGTCCCATCCGGCTCCCGGAGAAGGACCGGCCCGTGTTCGCCTCGGCCGTGCGGTGCGGGGCAACGCGGTCTCTGACAGGGGACCGGCGCCATTTCGGCCCGCTCATGAACAAGCCGGGGAAAACCGCGGGAGTGGTCGTCCAGACCGTCGGCGATTTCCTTTCCAAAATCGAATCGTGAGCCCGTCCGCCCACTTAAGCAAAACCCTCTACATGCGGGGCCTTCAGTGCCTCAAGTCGCTCTGGCTGGACCGACGGCAGCCGGAAGTGCGCAGAGAGCCGCCGCCCGATCTCATCGCCCGGTGGGAGGCCGGAACCGAGGTCGGCCTCTACGCCCAGCAGCTCTTCCCCGGCGGGGTGGAGGTCCCTTTCAACGGCCGCACCAAGGTGCAGCAGCTTAGCGCAACCCGGGACCTGCTCGCCAAAGGCGCGCAAACGATCTACGAGGCGACCTTCTCCAGTGAAGGCGTCCTCGTACGGGCCGACATCCTCCGAAAGACCCGCGACGGCTGGGAACTCTACGAGGTGAAAAGCGCCGTAGGCGTCAAGCCGCACTTCCCGGACGACGTGGCAATCCAGTACTTCGTCCTCTCGGGGTGCCAGTTCGACCTGCGCCGCGCCTTCCTCGTCCACATCGACACCGGGTACGTCCGAAGGGGGGAGATCGTCCCGCAGGAGCTGTTCGCGGTGCAGGAGGTGACCGATATCGTCCGGGGGAAGCAGTCCGCTATCCCCGCGGAGATCGCCCGCATGCGCGAGGTCCTGGCCGCCGGACTCCCCGCGATCGACATCGGCCCGCACTGCACCAACCCCTACGAGTGCGACTTCATCGACCATTGCTGGCGGCACATCCCCGAGCACTCGGTATTTGATCTTTCGGGCAGGGGAGTCGACAAGTGGGACCTCTACCGGAAGGGGATCATGCGGATGGACGACGTCCCGCTCGATGCGCTGAACAGCGCCCAGAGGATGCAGGCCGAGTTCCACCGGAAACGGCGCGAGCACGCGGACCCGGACGCGATCCGGGAGTTCCTGGACGGGCTCCATTACCCGATCTGCTTCCTCGATTTCGAGACCTACGACTCTCCCATCCCCCCCTTCGACGGCACCCGGCCCTACCAGCAGATCCCGTTCCTCTATTCCCTTCACCGGCAAGATTCCCCGGGCGGATTTTTACGCCACTCCGAGTTCCTGGCGCCCCTGGGGCAAGACCCGCGCGACGATCTGACCGAACGGCTGCTCACCGCCATTCCCGAAGATGCCTGCGTCCTCGCCTACAACAAGACGTTCGAGGCCCGGGTGCTCAAGGACCTGGCCGAGCGGTTCCCCGCGCACCGGGAGCGGCTGCTCGCGATCGCCGAGGGGATGCTCGACCTCATGGTCCCGTTCCGCCGCCGGGACATCTACCACTGGCGGATGGGCGGCTCCTACTCGCTGAAAAGCGTCCTGCCGGTCCTGGTGCCGCAGCTTTCCTACGAGGGGATGGCGATCCAGGAGGGGAAAGAGGCCTCCCTGGCCTACCTTGCCCTGGACAAGATCGAAGGCCGCAAGGAACGAGAGAAGGCGGAGGAAGACCTGCGCGCGTACTGCCGGCAGGACACCCTGGGGATGGTGAAGCTCCTGGAAAAGATGCGGGAGCTTGCGAAATGATCGTCGACTTGATTCGAACGAACAATTTCTTTGGAAAAAGGCAGAGGAGGCTGATCCGAAGCGTGTCCGGTACAATCCGCCTCAGGCTGAAGTCAACTCGTGGCAGAACTCTCTGACTCGAATACCAGCTTCCTGCAACGGCCCGTCGCCTGGATTTCATGGTCACCGTAAAAGGGGCAGAGCAATGCCGACAATGCGGTGATTGTCGAACTCAAGCAGTGGGAAATTTGCGGTAATTTTTTGTTGCCATTGCCATGCGGTTGGCATCTTATTGATTAAATATACTCTTCCTTAACCACCTCGGTGGCGTTTTGCTTCCAAATTCCAACCTCTGGAGGGGCACACTATGGAAACCACATTGAATAACATTGACCTCATGGCGAAAAAAATTAAGGATACTCTTACGGATTTCATGCTAAACCACTCGAGGATTGAACCTCCCAGGTATGAAGAAGTTTGTCTCTTCACCCCGGAAGGAGATCGTTCTTATGATTTCTTGGATGCTGCGGGGCGCAAGGTACAGTCCTCTTTGTCAAAAAGTTATGGCCGTTTTTACTCCACATTACATCCGTTATTAAAGGATCAGTCCGATGACGTGTTGTCAAAAATGTCGAAGCTTGACGAAGTCCTTATTAGAACAATAGAACATAGGCTTACTTGGTGTGTAAATACTCAACAAGCGTTAGATCGTGCCCTGGAAGCACTTGATGACCAATTAAAATTGGTAAAAGCTATATACGAAGAGAAAACTCGGAAAGATTAATACGTAAGATTAAAGATTATTGATGCAGGGGCAACTTAAGAGGCTGTGTCCATTTTGTGTCCAAATCGTGCCCACGAGGAATCAAAGTCGTTCAAAGCGTTTCGTAACCCTTACGTGCGCCGCATCCCGACCGAAGTTCGGTTCATCCGCTGTCCATCCGAAAACGTTTCCCCCGAGCGCAAGCGTAGAGACCGTAAGCCCGGAGTTCCCCAGTTTCCGGAATTTCATCAATTTTCCCTCCCGCTATTCTGGTGATGCTTCTCGGATGATCTCCGATTCCCCGAGGTTTCCGAAAGGGAGACGGGGTCCAAGGAGCGGTAGGGCGGGAACGGAATCGAGCCCTCGGCGGCGGCTTCCATACGGATATTCATACCGCCTGCCTCGGGGGTTGATATCTTGTAAGGAGGGGTGAACTGTGACGAGCACGTTGTCGAGGGGCGCCGGTCGGACCGCGTTGGTGACGGGCGCATCAAGCGGAATCGGGGCGGTTTATGCCGGGCGTCTCGCCGCCGAGGGCTATGATCTGGTCCTTGTGGCCCGCAGGAAAGACCGGCTCGGGCAGCTGGCAAACGAACTGGAGGCGAGCCACGGGGTGGAGGCGGAGGTCCTGGCGGCGGACCTGACCGAGGACGCCGATCTCCGGAAGGTCGAGGAGCGGATCGCCCGCGCCGGGGACCTGGAGTTCCTCGTGAACAACGCGGGTTTCGGCAGGCGGGGCCTGTTTTTCCAGGCCGATGTGGAGGGACAGGACCGGATGCACCGCCTCCACGTGCTGGCCGCCGTACGGCTTAGCCATGCGGCGCTTGCCGGGATGGTCGCCCGCGGAAAAGGGAGCCTGGTGAACGTCTCCTCGGTGGCCGCCTTCGGACAGAGTCCCGGCAACGCCGGCTACTGCGCCACCAAGGCGTGGATGAACAGTTTCACGGAAGGGCTGTATCTCGATCTTGCCTCTGTCGGGTCGCCCGTCAAGGTGCAGGCGCTCTGCCCGGGCTACACCCTCACGGAATTCCATGACGCTTCGGGGATCGGCAGGGATCATGTTTCCGCGGGCTGGTGGATGTTCGCGGAGGACGTGGTGGCCGCCTCCCTGCGGGGCCTCGCGCGGGGAAAGCCGGTCGTTGTGCCCGGCTGGCGTTACAAGCTCTGCGTCTTCCTGTTGAAGGCGCTCCCCGGATTCGTCGTCCGCTCCCTGGCACTTCGATTCCAGGGGAAGTATCGACGGTAATCGGTCGGGGCGAAGACGGATCCCTTCGCGGAATCGGTACCATCGAAGCGAAGTCATCCAGCCAACGATTTCTCGGGGCGCAAGGGTATGAAAGACTCCTTCGGCCTGCCGGATCGCACAAGCCGGACGGCCTCGGCCCCTTGTTCCGATTCGTCCAACGCCACAGGATTGTCGACCGATGCCGCCTTCGGCTTGCCGACCTCCCGCGGCACCTTGAAGACGGCCTGCGGCTTTTCCGCCTCGAAAGGGAAGGGGATAGCGCAACGCCTTGTTTTGACTTCCTTTCCGGCGATTGGTACCATCGGCCCATGGAGATCACCGCAAAAATCCGGGACGCTGTTTCCGCCGTCGCACGGAGGCACGGAATCGCCCTCGTCCTTCTGTTCGGCTCCTTCGCGGCAGGAAATAC
>JBAUKK010000165.1:0-2878 GCA_049577645.1 Candidatus Deferrimicrobiaceae bacterium | reverse complement strand
ACCCCCCAGCCCACGGGATTCATGAGCCCCGACACTCCCATGCCGGTGTGGATCTGGTATCCCCATAATCCGAGGAGGGTGAGAAAGAGGGTAGCCGTGCATCCGAGGGCCGCAAGATAGGCGAGCCCCGGCCTCTTCATCGCGGAAAGTACGTCCTGCTCCACTCGGGCCATTTTGTCGGGCTTATCCATGGCCTTCCCTTTCGGGGCCGCCTTTTGCTCCACCCAAATAGTATACGGAAGGATTCGTTCCCAGCCCCTCGAATACCCGGTACGCCCGTCCGGAATGCGCCAGCCGGTACACCTTCGACTCCGGATCGAGGAGATTGCCGAATGTGATGGCCCCGGTGGGACAGCTCTGGGCGCAGGCGGTGGTCACCTCCCCGTCCCGGACCTTCCGGGAATCGTCCTTGGCCCTGTCCTTGGCGGCACGGATCCGCTGGACGCAGAAGGTGCACTTCTCCATGACCCCCGCCTCCCGGACCTCGAGGTCGGGGTTCAGCATCCGGTCAAGCGGCTTTTTCCACATGTGCCAGAACCAGTTGAACCGCCTCACCTTGTAGGGGCAGTTGTTCGAGCAGTACCGTGTCCCCACGCACCGGTTGTACACCTGGACGTTCAGCCCCTCGGGGTTGTGATAGGCGGCGTACACCGGGCACACCGTCTCGCAGGGGGCGGAATGGCACTGCTGGCAGAGCATGGGAAGGAAATCGACGTTCCCCGCCTCCCCGTAGAAGGGCTCGATCCGAAGCCACGACATCTCCCGGCCCTTCAGGTGGTCCTTCTTCCCGACGACGGGCACGTTGTTCTCGATGTAGCAGGCGGCAACGCACGCGGAACAGCCGTTGCAAAGCGCCAGGTCGATGGCCATGGCCCATCGGTACTCCTTGTGCACGTGCTCCGGGTAGAGGCTCTCCTTTCCGTGGTGGTGCTTCCCGTCCCGGTGGGAGGGATCGGGAATCAGCCCCCTGCCCCGCTGAGACGGGGAGCCGGAGAGAATCGGGATGGCCGCAATCCTTCCGGATTTCCCGATCCGGATCCCCTCGAGGTACCAGGTCGCCTCCCCGGTCCGTTCCTCCGTCCGCAGAGGTGGGGAATCCACGAAGTCCCGGCTGGCAACGAAGACCCCCTCCGTCAGGCCGGGCTGGATTTTCACCGGAAGTACCTGCGACCAGTCGCCGGAGGAGACGGTGACCTCCTCCCTGTCCTTTAGCCCCGAGTCCTTCGCCGTCCCCGGCGAGACCGAGAGCCACCGACCATAGGAGATGGTGGTCAGGGGGTCGGGGACCTCGGACAGAAGCGGCAATCCCCGGCTGCGCCCGTCGAAGGTACGCAGGGACGGGGCCAGCACGAGGACGGGCGTTTTCGGTTCCCCTCCTTCGGCCGCCGCTCCTTTAAGGAGAGCGGCCGCCTTTCTCCCGTCGAGGGTTACACGTTTTTCAGGGAGGGATTCCTCGACGAAGCCGTTCCGGTAAAGCACATCCTTCCCTTTTTCCCCCAACCGCTTCGTCCACTCCGCGAAAAGATACTCCCTGTATCCCGCCGCAGGCCCCTCCCCCGAAACCGCTCCCATGAGCCGCAGCAAAATGTCGCCCTCGGAGAGCGTATCGTGAAGGGGCGCAAGAACGGGCTTCAGGAGGGAGACCACACCCCGCCTCGGCTCGACGTCCCCCCACGACTCGAGGGAATGGGAGAGGGGGAGGACCAGGTCGGCCTCCTGCATCGTTTCGTCCAGGAGATCGCCGAACACCACCGACAGCTTCGCTTTTCTTATGTTTCCCCGGAAGGCGAACCCGCCCGGCAGGGAGAATACGGGATTCGTCCGGGAGAGAAACAGTACCCCCGCCTCCCCCTTGGAAAGCCGTGCCGAAAGGGCTTCCATGTCCCGGAAGGTGCCCGCTCCGCCGTACTTCTCGTTCCTCGCAAAATCGACCAGCCCGGGGATCTCCCCCGTGACCCACTGGATCATTCCCGCCAGGGCCGCCACCTCGAGACCTCTCCCGTGAGACGTGGAAACCCCGCCGGCGATTACCAGGGGAAACCTTGCCTTCGTCATGCGGTCCGCAAGGTCCGCCAGTTCCTCCGCGGAAATCCCCGTATTCTCCGAAGCCTTATCGACGGAGAACCGGGGGAGCGCGTCGACGGCCTCCCGCGGGAGCCCGTGCCTTCGGGGGCCCCTCTCCAGGACCTGTCGGAGGAGATACGCAAGCAGAACCGCCTCCCTGCCCGGAAGGACCACGAACCGCCTGTCCGCGTTCGCCCCGGTGAGCGACAGGTGCGGCTCCGCGTGGAACCACCGGAAATCCCCCCTGCTCCGTGCCCGGGAGAGTTTCCGGGTGTAGGAGACCGGGCTTACGTGCGTCGCGAGGATATCCGTCCCGACCGTCAGGAGAAAATCGGCATTCTCAATCCGGTAGTGGGGGACGTCGCGCTCCCCGAAAAGGAACCCGTTGGCCTCCGCTACCGCGGAGTGGGAATAGACCTCGAATTCGGGGAGCCTCTCGACCCCGAGCTTGCCGCAGAACGCGTCGATCAGCAGGGAGAGGGAGCCGGTGGTCCTTCCGGACAGGTAGAGATTTTTCCGCCCGGCGTCACGGGATCCGGCGAGGGATTCCGACACCAGGGAAAGGGCCTTCTCCCAGGAAACCGCCTTGAATTTCCCGTCGCCGTTTCGCAGCATGGGGACTTCCACCCTCTTCGGATGATAGAGGCGGGTGAGGGAGGACTGCCCGCGGATGCACAGGCCCCCGTCGTTTATCGGATGTCCCGGCGCACCTTCAAGCTTGATCGGCCATCCTTCCCTGCGCTTTACCGACAGGCCGCATCCCGCCGGACATTCCGTGCAGGTGGAGGGGGAAAAATACGCCTCTCCGGGGATG
>JBAUKK010000164.1:0-8384 GCA_049577645.1 Candidatus Deferrimicrobiaceae bacterium | reverse complement strand
AGACCCACCATGGCAAGCGCGTCCTCGGGCTTCATCGGGTCCTCTGCGATTTCGGTGACGGCCGCCACATTCTCCTGCGCGGTCAGGCTCGGGATAAGGTTGTAGAACTGGAACACGAACCCCACGTGATGGCGGCGATACTCGGTGAGCTCCTTCTCCGTGGCCCGCGTGAGGTCCTGCCCGCGGTAGGACACTTCCCCCCCGGTGGACGTGTCCAGCCCTCCGAGGATGTTGAGGAGGGTCGATTTTCCGCTCCCGGACGGCCCCAGGAGCACCACCAGTTCCCCGGCGAACAGGTCCACGTCCACTCCCCGCAGGGCGTGCACCTGGACTTCCCCCATGTCGTAGATTTTCGTGAGGCCGCGGGCCCGAAATACCATCTCCCCCGGAGACGAAGCCGCGATCGGTGTGGGATCCCGCATCTGCTCCTCCCCGCGCGGCCTACCCTTTTTTCCCGATCGCCTTCCCGATCGAGTAGGCCTTGCCGAGGCCTTTGCCGATCCCGTGGTACCTTCCTACCTCGGGGGAATACACCATCGGTTTCACCTTTTCGATATCGGGAAGTCCCTCTTCGCCGAGCACGGATTCGTCCGCCTTGACGTCCAGGATTTCCCCGATGAACTGGGTGTGCAGGCCGATCTCCACCGCCCGGAGGAGACGGCATTCCAGGACAAGGGGGAACTCCCCGACGTAGGGGGCGTCCACGAGGTCGCTTTTCACGGGGGTGAGCCCCGTCGCGGCGAACTTGTCGGTTTTTCTTCCGGAGGCGGTCCCGATGTAATCCACCTCCCGCGCGTAGGCCTCGGAGGGGACGTTGACGGTGAAGGCCTTTCGCTCCACGATATTGCCGTACGAATAGGTGGCCTTCCTAAGAGAAACGGCCACGCACGGGGGATTCGAGCAGCAGATCCCCCCCCAGGCGGCGGCCATCACGTTGGGTTTTCCCTGCTTGTCGTACGATCCCACCACCCACACCGGGGTAGGGAATACGAGGGTCTTCGCGCCAAACGATTTTTTCATGGCTGCCGTCCCCTTTTCCTGTTTTCCCGTCCCGACCCTTTCCCGTTGAACCGGCCCGCGCCCGGGGTCGTTACCCTCTCGCAAACACGTTCGCCACGATGGCCTGCGCCTCCTCCTGGATCCGGCGGAGATGGTCCACCCCCAGGAAGCTCTCGGCGTAGATCTTGTAGATGTCCTCCGTGCCGGAGGGACGCGCGGCAAACCACCCGTTCTCCGTCACGACTTTCAGGCCGCCGATGGGACTGTCATTGCCCGGGGCGTTCGTGATCCTTTCCCGTATCTTCTCCCCCGCCAGCTCGTCAGCCTCTACTTGGCTTGCCGAAAGCCGGGAAAGCATCGCCTTCTGGTCCGTCGTGGCGGCGGCGTCGATCCGTTCGTATACCGGCTCCCCGAACCGCCGGGCAAGATCGGCATACTGTTCGGCCGGGTCCCTGCCGGTCGTCGCCGTCATCTCCGCCGCGAGCAGGCCCATGATGATGCCGTCCTTGTCGGTCGTCCAGACCGTCCCGTCCCGCCGCAAAAAGGAGGCTCCTGCGCTTTCTTCCCCGCCGAAGCCCAGCCCCCCCTCGAGGAGTCCGCTCACGAACCATTTGAATCCCACGGGCACCTCGACCAGGCGGCGGCCAAGCGCCCCGGCCACGCGGTCGATCATGCTGCTGCTCACCACGGTCTTGCCCACCGCCGCCTTCTTGGCCCACTTCGGGCGGTGCGAGAACAGGTAGGAAACGGATGCGGCGAGGTAATGGTTGGGATTCATGAGACCGGCGGTGCGCACGACAATGCCGTGCCTGTCGTTGTCGGTGTCGTTTGCGAAGGCAACGTCGAACCGGTCCTTGAGGGCGATAAGCGCAGCCATCGCGTACGGGGAGGAGCAGTCCATCCGGATCTTCCCGTCCCAGTCCAGGGTCATGAACCGGAATGTCGGATCGACCTCGTCGTTCACGACCTCGATGTCGAGACCGTACCTGTCGGCGATCGGCCCCCAGTAGGCCACACCCGATCCTCCCAGCGGATCGACGCCCAGATGGAGTCCGGCCCCGCGGATCGCCTCCATGTCCAGGACCAGGCCCAGGTCCCCGACATAGGAACCGGTGTAGTCGTGCCGGTGCGTCGTCGATGCGGAGCGGGCCTTCCCGACGGGAATCCTGTTCACTCCCCGCAGATTCCCTTCCAGCAGCCCGTTCGCCAGCTCCTCGATCCGGCGGGTTGCGTCCGTGTCCGCGGGTCCTCCGTGCGGGGGGTTGTACTTGAAGCCGCCGTCCTCCGGCGGGTTGTGCGACGGGGTGATCACGATGCCGTCGGCCAGCCCGGTCTTTTTCCCCCGGTTGTAGGAAAGGATCGCGTGCGAGATCACGGGAGTCGGTGTGTACCCGCCTTCCCGGTCGATCATCACCCCGACCCCGTTGGCCGCCAGCACCTCGAGCGTCGTGATGAACGCCGGCTCGGAGAGCGCATGCGTGTCCATACCCAGAAACAGGGGGCCGGTGATCCGTTGCTCCCTGCGGTAGAGGCAGATCGCCTGGCTCGCGGCGAGGATATGGGCCTCGTTGAAGCCGCAACGCAGAGAGGATCCGCGATGGCCGGACGTGCCGAAGGAAACCCGCTCCTCCCGCACGGCGGGATCGGGACGCTCCGTATAATAGGCAGCCACGAGGCGGGCGACGTTCACCAGCATCGACTTGGGGGCGGGCTTACCCGCCAGCGGGCTCACGGTCATGAAAGGAGTCTCCGGTTCGATCGGATCCGCACGGCTTGCCGGCCATTTCCCTTTTGGAAACAGCGGAAACTATTGCCGGCAGGCGATCCCATCTTTACAGATAATATACCGTTGTTATTTGGTATCTTTCATTGCTAATGATTAACCGATACCTTATGTATTTGTCGGCATGTTACCCGCCGGGAATCTCCTCCGGAAACGCTTCGAACCGACAGGGGCGGGTGATGTCCGTGTCCGGCAGGATCCGCGCGAGAAGGGCGCGCAGCTGTCCGGCCGCGACCGGGAGCACCGCCGCTCCGGGATGGCGCACGCGGGCGGTCGCGATGAGTCCGCGCATCCGGTAGATTTCCTTTCGGATCCCCAGGCCCGGCTGCTGCTCGAAGACGATCAGCGGCAGAAAGCGCCGGTAGAGTTCCCAGGCGGCATCCATCCGTCCCCTGCGCATCTCCCGGACCATCGCCACCAGAACCTCGGGGAAGGCAAAACCGGTCATGAAGCCGCTGCTTCCCGTTTCCAGGTCGAACATCCCGTAGAGGGCCCCGAGCCCCGTGAGGACGGGGACCTTCCGGCCCTTCATTGCCTTACCAAGCGCGGAGATCTTCTGGGGAGTGGGAGGAGCCTCCTCCTTGATGCACCCCACCTGGGGGATCTCGTTCACCAGCCGGAGCAGCAAGGGAACCGGCATGTGGACCTCCGTGGAGGCAGGGTGGTCCTGCACCACGATCGGCAGCGAGATCCCGCCGGCCACCTGCCGGAAAAATTCAAGGATCTTCTCCTCGCCCGGCACGGGCTCCCGCGAGGGGGTCACCATCACCGCGTTCGCTCCGAGCGACTGGGCCATCTGGCTCAGGTGGCGCGTCGCAAGCGTACCCCTGTGGCTCGTCCCTACGATTACCGGGATACGTCCCTCCGCCGCGGAGACCGCCGTGCGGATGAGCTGCTCCCGCTCCTGGTCCCCGAGCCGGTTCGACTCCCCCAGCACGCCGAGTATCGTCACTCCGTCCACGCCGATGTCCGCCATGAAACGGACCACGCGGGCGAACGATGCGAGATCGATCTCCTCTCCTTCGTCGAACGGGGTCACGAGGATGGGATATACCCCCTCGAAGGACAATCCCTTTGCCATGCACAACCTCCCCAAGACGTGCGTACGGCGGCCTTAAGGCGTTCCGTGATCGAATCCGGGGGTCAGTATAATGCAATCCGGTTCGGTTTTCCCCGCCTTTCCCCTGTATAATTGGCAATAATACCAAACGGCGTTCCTTTACTTCCCGCAGAAGCGTCCCGGCGGAGGTGGCGATGAAAGCGATCCGCGTTCACAAGTTTGGCGATACCGATGCGATGGTCCTGGAGGAAATCCCCCGTCCGAAGCCCCAGGAAGGACATGCGCTCGTCCGCCTGAAAGCGGTCGGCGTGAACTTCATCGACATCTACCAGAGGATGGGGCTCTACCCCGTGCCGTTGCCTTTCACTCCCGGCAACGAGGCGGCCGGCACGGTCGAGGAAATCGGACCGGGGGTAACCGAGGTGGCTCCGGGGGACCCGGTAACGTACTGCGGAGCTATCGGTTCCTACGCGGAGTACGCGGTGGTCCCTTCCTGGCGGCTTGTCACCATCCCCCAGGGGATCGATCCGAAAACGGCTGCCGCCGCGATGCTCCAGGGGATGACCGCCCATTACCTCACCCACGACACCTACCCGCTGAAACCGGAAGACACCTGCCTGGTGCACGCCGCAGCAGGCGGCGTGGGCCTCCTCCTTGTCCAGATGGCCAAGCGGCGAGGGGCCCGGGTGATCGGAACCGTCTCCACGAAGGAAAAAGCCCGGTTGGCAAAGGAAGCGGGCGCCGACGAGGTCATCCTCTACACCGAGAAGGACTTCGAGGCCGAGGTGAAGCGTCTAACGGGCGGGGCCGGTATCCAGGTGGTCTACGATTCCGTCGGACAGGCAACGTTCGAAAAGAGCCTTTCCTGCCTGGGTCCCCGCGGATACCTGGTCCTCTATGGCCAGGCCAGCGGCCCCGTTCCACCCTTCGACCCGCAGGTGCTCAACGCCCGGGGGAGCCTCTTCCTGACGCGGCCCACCCTGGCGCACTACACGCGAAACCGGGAGGAACTCCTCTCGCGGGCGGACGAGGTTCTTGGATGGGCGGCCAAGGGGCAGCTTACCGTGCGCATCGGGGAAACCATTCCCCTGGCGGAGGCGGGGGAAGCCCACCGGAAGCTGGCGGGCCGCGAGACCACGGGGAAGATCCTGCTGGTGCCGTGAAACGGGAGGGCCGTCGCCCCCTTACATCACGAGGTTGAACAAAAACCCCACGATCAGAATCCCCATGCCGACGACGCCCGCGAAGGTGGCGATCAGGCGCGGTTTGAGCACTTTCCGGAGGATGACCATCTCGGGCAAGGACAGCCCGATGACCGACATCATGAAGGCGAGGGCGGTGCCCAGAGCGGCCCCCTTCCCCAGCAGGGCCTGGACGATGGGGATGATCCCGGCGGCGTTGGAGTAGAGGGGGATCCCCAGCAGGACCGCCAGCGGCACGGACCACCAAGCGCCCGACCCCATGATGGAAGCCATGAAGTTTTCCGGCACGTACCCGTGGATGCCCGCGCCTACGGCGATTCCGGCGAGCAGGTAGGGCCACACCTTCCCCACGATGTCGCGGACCGCATCCAGCCCAAGGCGCAACCGCATCTCCCACGGCATTCCCTGCTCTTCAGGAATCGCGCCGCCCCCGGCTTCCGCATTCGCATACACCCACTCCTCCACGTATTTCTCCATGCCCATCCTGCCGATGGCCCACCCCGAAGCCATGGCGATCGCAAGGCCCATCCCGAGGTAGATCGCGGCGATTTTCCACCCGAAGAGTCCGTACAGAAGGACCAGGGCGACCTCGTTGACCATGGGAGCGGAGATCAGGAAGGAAAAGGTCACACCGAGAGGGACCCCGGCCGTCACGAAACCGATGAAGAGGGGGACCGCGGAGCACGAGCAGAAGGGGGTTACGGTCCCGAACAGGGCGGCCATCCCGTTCCCCGCGAACTCTCTCTTTCCGGCGAGGAAGCCCCGGGCCCGCTCCGGGGTGAAGAACGAACGGACTACCCCCACGACGAACACCACCAGGGTCAGCAGCATGAGAACCTTGGGAGCCTCGTAAAGGAAAAATTCCAGCGCGGAGGTCAGGCGCGTCCCGGGCGAAAGGGGGAAAAGCGAATAGGTGACCCACTTCGCGAAGGGGGACAGCCCCTGGTACACGAGCCACCAGGTCGTAAGCGCCAGCAGGCCGGCCCCGAAATACCACTTGATATCCCGCGCACCCGTTACGGTACGAGAAGCGATGTCACTTCCTCCACTGTCGGCACCCGCCCGGAGATCTTCACCTCATCGCCGATGACCAGTGCAGGGGTGGCCATCACCTTCCATTTCATGATCTCCCGAATGTCTTCCACCTTGGATATGGGGTAATCCATACCGGCCTTCTCAACGGCCTTGCGCACGACTTCGGCCATCTGCCTGCACTTGGGGCACCCCGTGCCCAAAATCGCGATTTTCATATTTTCCTGTTTCTCCCCCGGACGTCGGCATTGCCGGGGATATATCAACGTGTTTTTATATATGAGAATAGCATACCCCCCCGGGCGGATCAATCGTTTTCCCCGGGGGGATTTTGTTTTTCCTGCTCCGCGATTCCGGTGGTGGGCCGATGATGGTAGACTCTATCCCTGACGCCTATGAGCGGTAACATCACCCTACCCGTCTGGATCGCAGCGCTCCTCTTCCTTCTCGCCGCGTGGGCGGCGGTGTACCGCCTGCTGATTCCGAGCGTCCGCTGGTTTCTTCGCCGGCGCGTCAACCTGGTGATCGAGGAGATCGGGAAGCGCCTCCACCTGGAAATCCGCCCGTTCTCCCTGACCAAGCGGCAGGTCCTGATCGACCGGCTGATGTACGACCCGAAAATCCAGGAGGCGGCGGCAGTCCACGCAAAGACGAACAACATGCCGCGAGCCGTCGTGGTGGCGGAGATCGAGCGGTATGCGAGGGAGATCGTCCCCTCCTTCAACGCGTATGCCTATTTCCGGGTCGGCTACTGGATCGCGAAAAAGACGGCCAGGGTTCTCTACCGGGTGCGGGTGGGCTTTACGGACGAAGCGGGGCTTTCCGCCGTCGACCCTCGTTCCTCCGTAGTCTTCGTCATGAACCATCGCAGCAATATGGACTACATCCTCGTGGCCTATCTCGCGGCGACCCGCACCGCCCTGAGTTACGCCGTCGGGGAATGGGCGAGAATCTGGCCGTTGCAGACGCTCATACGGTCGCTCGGCGCCTATTTCATACGAAGGAGCTCCGGGAACCCCCTCTACCGCCTCGTGCTGGAACGCTACGTTGCCATGGCTACCGAGGGAGGCGTCGTGCAGGCGGTTTTCCCGGAAGGCGGCCTTACCTCGGACGGGTCGCTGCGCCGCCCGAAACTCGGCCTCCTCGACTACATGACCCGCTCCTTCTCCCCCGGGGGGGGCAGGGACATCGTCTTCATCCCGGTGGGAATCAACTACGACCGCACCTTCGAGGACCGCAGCATGCTGGTCTCGCTGGACAGGGAGGCCCCGGGAAAAAGTTTGCCGTACGTGATCCTCACCTCGCTGAGATTCCTCCTGCACAACCTGCTTCTCATGGTCCGCGGCCGCTGGTACCGGTTCGGATACGCATGCGTCAACTTCGGCTCGCCCGTCTCCCTTAGGGAGTACTGCCGCGGGCTCGGCGTCGACTTTCGTTCTTTGGAGAAAGAAGAGAGGTTCCGGGAGGTGGAGAGGCTGGCCGGGGAACTCATGAAGGATGTCGGGAAGGTGGTGCCGGTGCTGCCTGTCTCCCTCGTGGCGACCGCGTGCCTGAACCTGGGTGAGGCCCGATGGAGCGAGCTCGACCTGAAAACCGAGGCCCACCTGCTGCTCGCCGAGCTTGCGGCGGGGGGCGCCCATATCTACATCCCCCGCAAGGACCACGATTACGCCGTCAACGTCGGGTTACGGATGCTTACGCTTCGTCACCTGGTAGAGGAAAAGGAGGGGCTCTATTGCGTAAACCCGGATAACGTCGCCCTCCTGCAATACTACGCCAACTCCATCCGCCATCTGTTCCCCGCCCCGCCTTCCCACTCCCCGCTTTGATTCCGCCGTCCCCCGGCCGGACACGGTCCGGGACACCCTTACCGTTTGAACTGTCGGGCTATCCGTGCCCTACGAATCCCGTTGGGCGGCGTCCGAGGCCAGCTTCCCCAGAAATCCTTTCATCTTCCCGAGGACCTCGTCACATCCCGTGATGCCGTGGCGGTCTTTCAGGAGTCCCGGATCGCTGTACCCGATCCAGACCGCGCCGTTTCCGTCCTCCCACACCAGCATCTTCAGGGGAAGATCGATGCCGACGCTCTGCTCGCACATCATCAGGGGAGTACCCCCTTTGGGATTCCCGAAGATCAGCACCTCGGTCGGACGCAGCGGCATGCCGACCGTTCTCGCCCCTTCGGCATGATCGATGCGATTGAACAGCGTCATTCCCCTTTCCTTCGTCAGGCGCTCGACCCGATCCGCGGTCTCCTTCGCCTTGTAGGAACTCTTCACGGTTACCAGGCCTTCCCCCGCGGATGCCG
>JBAUKK010000163.1:0-1907 GCA_049577645.1 Candidatus Deferrimicrobiaceae bacterium | reverse complement strand
GTACCGACGTTTACGTGCGGCTTCTTGCGCTCGAATTTCTGCTTGGCCATGTGCGTTCCGCTCCTCGGTATTGAAATCTGACTCTTTTCTTTGGAGCCCACGAGCAGGATTGAACTGCTGACCTCGTCCTTACCAAGGACGCGCTCTGCCAACTGAGCTACGTGGGCGCGTTTTTCTGGAGCGGGCGACGGGAATCGAACCCGCGACCAACAGCTTGGAAGGCTGTGACTCTGCCAACTGAGTTACGCCCGCATATTTCGCAATCTTATGAGTTTATATACGAAATACCGTATCGTCAATAGAAAATGAGGATAGTCTTTTCCTGTCCGCCTTTCCATGTGGCTGCCCTCCTCGCTCCTCAGGCAGAACGCAGAAACCGGGCCTCGGAGCTAGGGAGGATGGTGGAGGGGGGAGGATTCGAACCTCCGTAGGCGCTGCCAGCAGATTTACAGTCTGCCCCCTTTGGCCGCTCGGGTACCCCTCCCGCAGGGAGATCCTGGAGCCGACGAGAGGAATTGAACCTCCAACCATCTGATTACAAATCAGACGCTCTACAATTGAGCTACGTCGGCACGGCAATTCGCTACCGGAACAAGGCATTACCTAAACTTAGCATTTTATATCATTCTATCCCGAATGTCGACGATTTTCAGGTAAGGGTGAAACGCGATGGGACGATGGGACTCAGGGGTTCCGGACCACGCGCGCGCAGAACGCAAGGATCCCCGAGGTGACGCCGACGTTCAGGGAGTCGATTCCGGCCTCCATGGGGATGCGCACCGTCCCGTCGCACTTCTCCCGTACCAGTCTCCGTATCCCCGTGTCCTCCCCCCCCAGAACGAAACCCGTCCGGCGGGCCGGCGCGAATGTCGACACGTCGGTTTCCCCGTCTGTTATGGCCGCGTAGATCCAGAATCCCGATTCCTGCACCTCCTCGACGGCACGGGCGAGGTTGGTCACCTGCACCACCGGGACGTGCGCGGCGGCCCCTGCGGAGGCCCGGAAGACCGCCGGCGTGACCGGACAGGACCGATCCCTGGGAATCACGACGCCGGAAAATCCGAACGCCCGGGCGTTCCGGAGGACCGTCCCCAGGTTGTGGGGGTCGGTGACCCCGTCCAGCAGGAACATCGCCGTCCGGGCGGGAAGAGAGGGCAGCCAGGACGCAAGCACGGCATACTGGAATTCCGCAATTTCCGCCGCCACTCCTCCCCCCTCCTTTTCCCCGGTACGCCGGCGCCACTCTTCCCGCGTGCAGGTGAAACAGGGCACTCCGGAGGCCTCCGCCAACGCCGCGAACGACCCCCTGACCTTGTCGGAAAGCGAGTCGGAAAGAAGAACCTTCCTCGGTCGCTGCGATCGGGAGGAAAGGACTTCCTCCACGGGGTGATGTCCGGTTATCCACATCCCCCTAGCCCCTCCGCGATCCGGCTTCCCTTCCGTCCCTCATATCGGCCGCGAACCGTCGTGCCGCGTCGGCCGGATCGCCCGCTTTCGTGATCGGCCTTCCCACCACGAGATAGTCCGCCCCGTTTCGCATCGCTTCGTAGGGGGTCACCACCCGTTTCTGGTCCTGGGCCGCGTCCCCGGGCAAGCGGACTCCCGGGGTGACGAGGATGGCCGAGCTCCCGACGAGTTCCCGGACGGCGGAAACCTCCATTGCGGAACAGACGAACCCGCCGATCCCTTCCCGCATCGCCATCCCCGCAAGGCGCAGCACCATGTCGGCCGGGGACGACGAAACCCCGATCTCGGAGAGGTCGGAGTCATCGAGACTGGTGAGGACCGTGACGGCGAGAACCGTCATCCCCGTTCCCCTGGCGGCCTCCGCCGCGCGGGCGAGCATCCGCCTTCCCCCGGAGGCGTGCACCGTGGCGAACCGGGCCCCCAGCGCCGCGGCAGAGCGG